>JANNKS010000503.1:0-5835 GCA_031396425.1 Rhizobacter sp.
CCGGCGCGCAGCAGCTTGCCGTTGGCGCGTTCCTCATCGATGCGCGCAAGCGAGAGCTCGACAGCATTCACCGCAACCGGCTCGCAGCAATTCGGGCAATTGATGCGCAGCAGGCGCTGCGCCAGCACGCCGCTGAGCGCCGAGACGAAGCTGTAGGGGTCGACGTCCATGTGCGTGAAACGGCCGATCACGTCGAAGGCATTGTTCGCGTGCACGGTGGACAGCACCAGGTGCCCGGTGAGGGCGGCCTGGATCGCGATCTGCGCGGTTTCCGAATCGCGAATTTCGCCGACCATGATGCGGTCGGGGTCGTGGCGCAGGATGGAGCGCAGCCCGCGCGCGAAGGTCAGTCCCTTCTTTTCGTTGACGGGGATCTGCAGGATGCCGGGCAACTGGTATTCGACCGGGTCTTCGATCGTGATGATCTTGTCGCGCCCGAGGTTGATTTCGGACAGCGCGGCGTACAGCGTGGTGGTCTTGCCGCTGCCAGTCGGGCCGGTGACCAGCAACAGACCGTAGGGGTCGCGGCACAGGCGCCGGAAGGCTTCCAGCGTGCCGGGCTCGAAGCCCAGGATGTCCAGCCGCAAGCCCGACATCTCGTCGGCCAGCGAACGCTTGTCGAGCACCCGGATGACGGCGTCTTCACCGTGCATGCTGGGCATGATGGACACGCGAAAGTCGATTTCGCGGCCCAGCGCCCGCACCCGGAAACGCCCGTCCTGTGGCACGCGGCGCTCGGCGATGTCGAGTTCGGACATCACCTTCAGTCGGGACAGCACCTGCTCGGCGACCTCGCGGCCCTTCAGCGCGCCCACCGGCATCAGCGTGCCGTCGAGGCGGTACTTGATGGCCAGCCCGCCCAGGTGCGATTCGAGGTGGATGTCGCTCACGCCGCTCTTGAGCGCGTCGTATAGCGTCGAGTGGACCAGCTTGACAACGACGCTGGTGCCTTCGCCGATCGACTTGATCGACAGGTCGGCCAGGCCGCCCTCGCCTTCCACTTCCGTGCCGCCTGCAGGCAGCGCGCTGTCGATGGCGCGCATCGAATCTTCATGGCGCGCAAGGTAAGCGGTGATGTCGGCCGCCGAGGCGAGCCGCCAGTCGTGCACCAGACCGAGCTGCTCCGAGCACCAGGCCTGCAAGGCGTCGTCGAACGGGTCGGACAACACCACGACCTGCTGCGCACCGTCGCGAAACGCAATGCAACCGCGACGGGTGGCATCGCCGAAGCTGAGCAGGTCGAAGGCGGGCTGCATTGCGGCAAGAGCGCGCATACCCAGCACCTTGTAGTGCAGCAGCCGGCCCAGCGCGCCGATCAGCACCTCAGGGGTCAGGGACAAGGTGTCCTGCAACACGTCGGTGACCCGGCGCTGATCACGCTGCGCCGTCTTGCGGGCGGCACTCACCACTGACGGCAGCAGCGACAGCAACGCCGCCGTCTCCTGCACCGAAGGCTCTGCGCGCGCGTTCACTGCAGACTCCCGGCGAGTTCGAAGATCGGCGCGTACATGAGCAGCACCACCACACCGATCACGACCCCGATGGCGATCATCAGCAAAGGCTCGAACAGGCGAATGAACCAGTCGATCGCCTGCGCCACTTCTTCTTCATGGAAGCGCGCGGTGTGTTCGAGCATCTCGCCCATCTGTCCGGTGCGCTCGGCAGCGCGCAACAGGCGCAGCGACACGGCGGTGGTGAGGCCGTTGGCATCGAAGGCGTCGGAGGTCGAGCGGCCTTCGCCGATGTCGCGCCGCGCCCCCGCCAGGCCGGCGTGCAGGCTGGCGGGCAGCAGGCCGGTGACCATCTCGAGCGCGGCGACGATGGGCACGCCGGCCTGCTGCAGCAGGCCCAGCGCGCGGTAGAAGCGCGCCAGCTGATAGGTGCGCAGGTGCTCGCCGACGCGTGGCAGGCGCTGCACCCCGCGCATCAGCGCGCTCTGTACCGCCGCTTGCCGCAGCGCGTAGACGCCGGCTGCCAGCAGGGCCGCGACGACCACCAGCACCTCGGCACCATGGGCGTGAACAAAACGGCCCCATTCCAGCAGAAGGCGCGACATGAACGGAATGCGCTCGCCCATGTCCTGGAACACTTGAGAAAAGCGCGGCACGACGTACAACAACAGGAAACCGATGACCAGCGCACCGACACCCAGAATCATGGCCGGGTAGATGGCGGCGCCGACGACGCGCTTGCGCAAAGTTTCCGACTGCGATCGGTACTGAATGAAGCGCTCGATCGCTTCGACCAAGCCCCCAGTGCGTTCGTTGGCGCGCACCCCGGCCACATACAGGGCAGGAAACACGTCGCTCTGGCGCTCCAGCGCAGCCGACAGCGCCAGACCGTCGCCGAGGTGGCTGTGCAACTGGGCCAGTACGCGTCGGATGTCGGGCCGCGCCTCGCGGGCGGACAAGGTTTCGATCGCTTCGACCACCGACAGGCCGCCCTTGAGCAGGATCAGCAGGCTCTGGTTGAACTGCAATAGCGGGAACGAGCCTGCGCTGCGCCGCGCGCCGAACCAGGCGGTGCCCACAGGCTTGATGGCGACGACGGAATAACCCTTTGATTCGGCCTGGCGCTGCGCGTCAGCGAGGTCGGCCGCTTCCAGGCGAAGCGACACCGACTCGAGCCGGCGAAAGGCTTGAATGGCGTATTGCACAGGGCTGCTCCGGCGTCGGTGGCTGCGCTACCAGTTGGTGATGTCGGCGTCCAGCCCATCACCCCCCGGGCGGCCGTCGCGGCCCATCGAGGCGAGGTCGAATTCGCCGTGTTCGCCGGGCGCCTTGTAGGTGTAGGGGTGGCCCCAGGGGTCGAGCGGCAAGGCCTTGTCGAGATAAGGTCCGTCCCACTTGGCCAGGTTGTTAGGCTTGGCGATCAGCGCCTTCAACCCCTGCTCGGTGCTGGGGTAGCTGCCCACGTCGAGGCGGAACTGCGCCAGCGCCTTCTCCAGCCCGACCATCTGCGCCCGGGTGGTCTTCACTTCCGACTTGCCGATCTGGGTGAAATATTTCGGGCCCACGTACGCGGCGAGCAGGCCAACGATCACCATCACGACCAAGAGCTCGAGCAATGTGAAACCGTGATGACGAACTGGGCTGGACATGGGTCTGAGTGGACTGCTCCGAGGAACAGTGAGTGTGGTTGTGCAATATGACGCACTGGTGAATAACAGGGTCTGTGAATCAGGCAACGAACAGCGCACGTCAGCGCGCATTCGAGCTCGTTGCCGCAGTGCTGCCGTGGGGTCTCGATGTGCTTGTGAAGCACCATCATTGCGCAGCGATCCTGGCGCGAAGGCGCATCGCGGCTTTCGCCCGGATGCGCGCCGCGATTCAGCGCACGACGTTGGGCGTGGCTGCCAAGGGCACCTGCGCATCGCACAGTTCCAGCAAGCGTTGATCGAGGCGATCGAACAACACTCTCGAGTTCAACGTGCGTTCGGCAAAGTCGCGTGCCGCAGCGCCCATCGCGAGGCGGCGCGACACGTCGGCCAGCAGTTCGCGTATGGCCGCTGCCAGAGCAGTCGCCGATTCGGGTTCGCTCACCAAGCCTCGACCCTGCACCACGGTGGCAATTTCGGTACCGGGAAAGGCGGCGGCAATCACCGGCCGGCCACTCGCGAGCATGCCGGTCAACTTGGAGGGCATCACCAGATCGGAGGCACCTTGCAATTGCGGCAGCAGATGCACGTCGGCCATGTTGAGCAGGGCGTTGAATTCGGTGGCGGGGCGAAGGTCGAGAAAGCGCACGTTGCGCAGGTCGGCGGCGTCGGCTTCGAGCCCGCCGCGCAATTCGCCGTTGCCGCAGATCACCAGCACGACTTCGCTCTGGTCGCGCAGCAGACGGGCCGCGTCGATCACGACGCCCAGGCCCTGCTTTCGATTGATGGTGCCGGAGAACAGACCGACGAATTGATCGGGCGCGATGCCCAGGGACTCGCGCAACGCCAGCGAGCTCCCGGCGGGCCGGATGTCTTGCAGATCGATCCAGTTCGGAATCAGCTCGGTGCGCTCGAGTTCGACGCCCTTGGACGCGACCTGCCTGAGCATGCGGCGGGAGATGGTGGAGACGACATCGAAACCGCGCATCAACAGTCGCTCGGCGCCCTGCACGATGCGGCGCAACAGCGCGCCCTTGAGCAGGCCGAGTTCGAACGCGGCATCGACCTCGAGGTCTTGCACGTGCAGCCAGGCTTTCGCACCCGCCAAGCGCGCGGTGAGCCAACCCGCTGGGGCACTGAACAGCGCGGGTGCGACGACGAAAACAACATCGGGCCGCCACAACACCAGGCGCATGAGCACCGGAAAGCTGGTGAACGCAAAGCTGGCCAGATGCATCAGTCGCTTGAGGCCGCTCAGCCGCTCGGGAATCCACACCGGGCAACGAACCACGGTCAGGCCGGGTCGGGGCTGCTCGGTGCGGTACGAGCTTTTCGAATACCCCGCCGGCACTTTCCATTGCGGGTAATAGGGCGGCGCGCACACCACCGTCACCTCGTGGCCCCGCTCGACCAGGGCGTCGGCCATTTCGCCGGAATACTTTCCGATGCCGGTGAGCTCCGGCGCAAAGTTCATGCTCAGCAGCACGATTTTCATGTCTTGCCCTCTGTCCCGACGACGTTTGCGGCGCGCTCGACGGCACGCTGTGTGGGCGCCTCGTTGCTGTCAATTCACGCGAACTGCTGCGCTGTGAAATCGGACACGAGCCGCCGGTTTCAAATGAGTGTCCGGGCGGGCCATGACCTGTGCATGTCTTGGCGCATAGTCCGAACGTGCCGGTTGACAGTAGCGAAACGATGCCGCCGTTCCGACGCGTCATCTCGCGATACATAGGCAGTGAGCGAATACTCCCTCGGACGCGCACGCTGCCCGTAAACTTGCACCACCCGCGCCGCAACGACGCGGCGTTGCGATGCCGCCAACGGACGCGCAACACCGCGCCATGACGTCACTATCAACCAGCAAGGTCGCCGGAACAATGGAAATGGAGATCCGCTACGGTTCCGACAAGAACGGCCTGATCTGCGGCTATCTGTTTGCCGGCGGAGCCGCCGGTGCCGCCGTTGGGCTGGACGAGGCCGCTGCCTGGCTGCAGGGCGCCGAAACGGCACCCAGCGGTGATTTCGTCTGGCTCCACTTCAACCTCACCGATGCCTCGGCAGCAGCCTGGATCAAGAGCCACTTGACGGTGGCCAGCGCCTTCTTCGAGGCGCTTGGCGAAGGTTCACGCTCGACCCGCATCGAAGACGCCCAGGACGCGCTCGTCGCGGTCGTGAACGATGTTGCTTACGAATTTTCGTTCGACCCGTCTGACATCAAGACGCTGTGGGTGAACGTCAGCCCTCACCTCGCGCTGAGTGCACGCATTCACCCACTGCGCTCGATCGACACGTTGCGCCAGGCGGTGAAAGACGGAACGCGCTTCAACTCGGCGGTGAGTTTCCTGAACCACCTGATGCGCGACCAGGGTGACGTGCTGGTGCGCATCGTGCGCGAGGCGACACTGCAGGTGGACGACGTCGAAGACAGTCTGATCTCCGGGCGGCTCAAGCACAAGCGGGGTGACCTGGGCAAGCTGCGCCGCGTGCTGGTGCGCTTGCAACGCCTGCTGGCCCCCGAGCCCGGAGCGCTGTTTCGGCTGCTGCGCCAGCCGCCGCCCTGGATCGCGGAAGGTGACCTGGAAGAACTGCGCCAGGCCACCGAAGAGTTTTCCCTCGTGCTGCGCGACCTGGCCGAATTGCAGGAACGCATCAAGCTGCTGCAGGAGGAAGTGGCAACACGGCTGGGCGAACAGACCAGCCGCAGCGTGTTCATGTTGACGATGGTCACGGTGCTGGCC
>JANNKS010000505.1:0-2878 GCA_031396425.1 Rhizobacter sp.
CCGGCGCGCAGCACCGCGATGCGATGCGACACGCGCCGCACTTCGTCGAGCTTGTGGCTGATGAAGATTATCGCCAGCCCTTGCGCCACCATCTGGCCCAGCGTGTCGAACAGCGCCTCTGCCTCTGCAGGCGTCAGCACCGCGGTGGGCTCGTCGAGGATCAGGATGCGCGCGCCGGGACGGGTTTCACTGCCCACCAGGGCCTTCAGGATCTCGACGCGCTGGCGCTCGCCGACCGAGAGGTCACCCACGCGCGCATCGGGTTGCACGGCCAAACCGAAGCGCTTCGCGGTTTCGAGCAGTCGCGCGCGCGCGGCGCTGCGGCGCGAGAACGGGCGCCACATCGGCTCGCCTCCGACCATCACGTTGTCGAGCACCGTCAGGTTGTCGGCCAGCGTCGAATGCTGGTGCACCATGCCGATGCCGGCGTCCAGCGCGGCGCGCGGCAGGCCCGGCGGCAAGGCCTGGCCGAAGGCCTCGATCGTGCCGGCGTCGGCAACGTAGTGGCCGAACAGGATCGCGACCAGCGTGCTCTTGCCCGCCCCGTTTTCACCCAGCAGCGCGAGCACTTCGCCGCGCGCCAGGTCGAGGGAGATCGAATCGTTCGCGAGCAGCGGGCCGAAGCGTTTGGTGATGCCGCGCAGGCGCAGCACGCATTCGGTCATTGGAATTTGCCCGGCCTGACGACAGTGGATACCGGCATGCGCCGGACTGGCGGTGTTGCAGTGCGTGCGCCCGTTACTTCGCGGTCGACTTCGGTTGGTTGTCGTCCACCTTGACCGTGTAGCTGCCCGCCAAGATCGCTTTCTCCTTGGCGCGCATCTTCGCCACCACGTCGGCCGGCACCTTCTTCTCGAACGTGCCCAGCGGCGCGAGTTCGGACCCCTTGTGCTTCATCATCGAATAGGGGCCGTAGTCTTCGGCGCTGAACTTGCCGTCCTTGACCAGCTTGATGGCGCGGTCGATGCTGGGCTCCATGTGCCACAACGCCGAGGCGACCACGGTGTCGGGGTACTTGTCCTGCGTGTTGATGACATTGCCGATCGCGAGCTTGCCCTTCTCCTTGGCGGCGTCGGAGACGCCGAAACGCTCGGCGTACAACACGTCGGCACCCTTGTCCATCATCGCGATCGCGGCTTCCTTGGCCTTGGGCGGGTCGAACCAGCTGTTGATGAAGCTCACCGTGAATTCAACCTTCGGGTTCACCTCGAGCGCGCCGGCCATGAAGGCGTTCATCAGCCGGTTCACCTCGGGAATCGGAAAGCCGCCGACCATGCCGACCATGCCGATTTTGTTGCTCTTGGTCATGCCGCCCGCCACCATGCCGGACAGGTAGGCCGGCTCCTGGATGAAGTTGTCGAATACTGCAAAGTTCGGCGCCTGCGGCTTGCCCGAAGAACCCATCAGGAACGACACCTTCGGAAAGTCCTTCGCGACTTTGCGGGCAGCGGGTTCGACGGCGAACGCTTCGCCGACGATCAACGTGTTGCCGCCGGTGGCGTATTCGCGCATCACCCGTTCGTAGTCGGCGTTGGCCACGTTTTCGCTTGCCTTGTATTCGATCTCGCCGCGCGCATCGGCGGCCTTCAATGCCTTGTGGATGCGGCTCACCCATTGCTGCTCGAAGGGCACCGTGTAGATCGCCGCGACCTTCAGCTTGGCTTGCGCCAGCGCCAGGCCGGGTGTGGCCAGCGCCAATGCGCCGGCGAGGGCGAGCAGTTCGCGGCGATGCGGGGATGAACGGAACATGGCTTCTCCTTGGGGTTCGGTGGACACGCTTGACCTGCGGCGTCGGGGCATCTGCCGCGTTGCCCTCGCATGGTGCACAGGTGGCCACACCCGTCCAAGAGTGCTTATCCCTACGCGCCACACCTGCGCAGGCACGCAAATTCAGGGCCAGGGCGCTAGCGCCACAATGGCGCATGGCCAACGATCCCACTGCGCCGACGGCGGCGGCGCAGCGCTCCAAGCCCAGCGAACGCTGGAAGCCCAGCGTCACGGTGGCCGCCATCATCGAACATCAGGGCCGCTACCTGCTCGTCGAGGAACGCACCGCCGACGGCGTGCGGCTGAACAACCCGGCCGGCCACCTGGACCCGGGCGAGTCACCGCTGCAAGGCGTGGTGCGCGAGACGCTGGAAGAAACCGCCAGGCACTTCCAGGCCCAGGCGCTGGTGGGGGTCTACCTGTCGCGCTTCCAGCGCGCCAGCACCGACGAGGACGTGACCTACCTTCGCATCGCCTTTTGCGGCACGGTGGGCGACGCCGAGCAGGGCCGCAGGCTCGACGAACCCATCATCCGCACGCTCTGGATGACGCCGGACGAAGTGCGTGCCAGTGTGGCGCGCCATCGCAGCCCGCTGCTGCTGCGCTGCATCGAAGACCATCTGGCGGGAAAGCGCTTCGGGCTCGACCTGTTGCATGCGGACGCCTCGCTGTGGCAGCCGGAGCAGCGCCCTTGACGTTGGAGCAGCCGGCGGCCGACGCGGGGGTCACCTCGCCGGGCGATTGACCCGGCGGACGCCGGCGCGCGCGCGGTCACATCGACCCGCCGCCGATAATTCGGGCATGGCAGCAAAGAGGCGGGTGGTCGTCGGCTTGAGCGGCGGCGTCGACTCCGCGGTCAGTGCCTGGCTGCTGAAAGAACAGGGCCACGACGTGGTCGGCGTCTTCATGAAGAACTGGGAAGACGATGATGACAGCGAGCACTGCTCGTCGAACGCCGATTTTGTCGATGCGGCGGCGGTCGCCGACGTGCTGGGCATCGAGATCGAACACGTCAATTTCGCCGCCGACTACAAGGAACGGGTGTTCGCAGAATTCCTGCGCGAATACAGCGCCGGCCGCACGCCCAACCCCGACGTGCTGTGCAATGCCG
>JANNKS010000512.1:0-2876 GCA_031396425.1 Rhizobacter sp.
GTGATGATGCTGATCGGCTTCTCGGTCGCGTTCGGCTACATGATGACGATCATGCAGATCCCGGCCAAGGTGACGGCGTTCTTTCTGTCGATCTCGGACAACAAGTACGTTTTCCTGCTGCTGGTCAACATTCTGCTGCTGCTGTTGGGCACCTTCATGGACCTGGCGCCGATGCTGCTGATCTGCACCCCGATCTTCATGCCCGTGATCGTCAAGCTCGGCATCGACCCGGTGCACTTCGGCATGATCATGATCCTCAACCTCGGCATCGGCCTGATCACGCCCCCGGTGGGCCCGACCCTGTTCGTCGGTTGCGCGGTGGGCAAGGTGACGATCGAACAAGTGTCGAAGGAGCTGTGGCCGTTCTACGGTGCGATGTGCCTGGCGCTGCTGCTCGTCACCTATGTGCCGGCGATTTCGCTGTGGCTGCCGGGGTTGACCAAATAGAAGGCGGTGACTCTGCCGTCGGCCCGGGAGCATTCAATAGGTGCGCCCGCCCTTGTATTGCGCATGGGAGCGCCGCTCCAGCGCCGCGCCGCGAGCAAGCGCCGCGAACGAACCGGCAGCGTGGGCGTGGCAGATCGCCAGGCCGAGCGCGTCCGCCGCGTCCTTGCCCGGAATGCCGGGCAAGGCGAGCAGGCGCCTGACCATTTCCTGCACCTGTTCCTTGGCCGCCTTGCCGTGGCCGACGATCGCCTTCTTCATCTGCAGCGCGGTGTATTCCGCCACTGCGATGTCGCTGTGAACCAATGCTGCCACGGCCGCGCCGCGCGCCTGACCGAGCAACAAGGTGGACTGCGGGTTGACGTTCACGAACACAATCTCCACCGCCGAGCAGTGCGGTTGATAGCGCGCCGTGACCTCGCGCACACCGTCGAACAGAATCTTCAGCCGCGCCGGCAATTGGCCGATGTGCACTGTGTCAGTCTTGATCGTGCCGCTGGCCACGTAGTGCAGTTTGCTGCCCTCGGCGTCGATGACGCCGAAGCCGGTGCAGCGCAGGCCGGGATCGATGCCCAGGATTCGCATCAGCAGCGCACCGTGCTTGAGGTGTTCATCACAGGCCGAAGTACCAGCGCACCGCGTGGAAGAACACCGGTGCCGCAAAACACAGCGGCGCCACCCGGTCGAGCAGCCCCACCGCGCCGGTGACCGAAGCCTTGCCGCCCCAGTTGCGCACGCCAGCGTCACGCTTGAGCGCCTTCATCACGAATTCGCCCAGCGTGCCGCAGCCGCCCGCGACGAAGCCCATCAACAGCGCAGGAATCGGCTTGAACGGAGTGACCCAGTAAAGCAGCGCGCCAAGCAGGCCGGCGCTGAGCGCACCGATGATCCAGGCCCGCACGGAAAACGAGCGGCTGATGGCGCGCGCCACGGGGCGGCGGCGCAGACGGCGGCTGGCGCTTTCCTGCGCGATCTGGGCGACCGCCACCACCCCCACCAGGAACAGCACCAGGAATGCACCTCGCTCGGAGTAGTTGGGCAACTCGAGCAGCAGCAGGGCAGGCGCGTGACTGATGCCGTAGACGCACACCATGATGCCCCACTGAATTTTGGCGGTGCGTTCGAGAAAGCGCTGCGGGTCGTTGCCGAACGCGCTGACTACCGGGATGGCGAGGAACACGTAGACCGGAATGAACACCGTGAACAGGTCGAACAGCTGCCACGCAACGAGCACATACTGAATCGGCAGCACCACGAAAAACGCCAGCAACAGGCTGCGGTGGTCGGCGCGCCGCGTGTGGGTGAGGGTGATCAGCTCGCGCAGCGCAATGAATGACACGAAGCCGAACAACAGCGTCGAAACCAACGCTCCAGCAGCCCAGGCGGTCCAGAAGATCGCCGACGCCACCCACACCGCGCGCAGGTCGCGGTTGAAACTCTGTTGCGTTTCCTGCGTTTGCGTATCGGTGTCGCGCAGCGTGCGCACCAGCGCAATCACTGTCACCAGAGCCAGCACGCCGAACAACGCGACGAACAGCAGGCCGACCTGCTCCGAGACGCTCAAGCTGCGCAAGTCACTCATCACTCGACCTTGTTGAGCGCCAGCACGGCTTCGCGTGCGCGTTGCAGGAACGCGCGCTTGTCTTCGCCCTCGGCCAGCTGCACCGGCGCGCCGAAAGTCACCGAACACAACAGCGGCACCGGCACCACCTCGCCCTTGGGCATCACGCGTTGCACGTTCGAGATCCAGGTCGGAATCAGCTGCACCTGCGGGTTGGCTTGCGCCAGGTGGTACAGGCCGGCCTTGAATGCGGCCGGCTCGGCGGCGTGGCCGCGCGTGCCTTCCGGAAAGATCACCAACGAGTCGCCGTGACGCAGTGCCTCCAGCAACGGCTCGAGCGGATCTTCGTCGTCGCTGCGTTGCCGGCTGACGTACACCGCGTTGAAGATCTCCCGCGTGATCCAGTGCTTCAGCGGGCTGGACGTCCAGTAGTCCCGCGCCGCGATCGGCCGCGTGCTGGCGCGCAGGTCTTTGGGCAACGCGGCCCAGATCAGCACCCAGTCGAAATGGCTCTGATGGTTGGCGAAGTAGATGCGCTGTTCGGCCTTCGGCGGGCAGCCATGCCAATGGCCTTGCGCGCCGGTGATCAGGCGAGCCAGGAAGGCGAGGAAGAGGCCGGCGGCTTCGGCTAGGGTCATGGGAGGATGGTAGT
The DNA here is from genome assembly GCA_031396425.1 of Rhizobacter sp. Classification (GTDB taxonomy): domain Bacteria; phylum Pseudomonadota; class Gammaproteobacteria; order Burkholderiales; family Burkholderiaceae_C; genus JAEMQF01. The sequence continues at coordinate 2,658 of JANNKS010000512.1, forward strand.
GGAGGCGGGTTCGAGGTCGCTGGGCGCGACCCGCGCGTCCAACTTTTCAGCCTGCGGCCAGTGCAGTTTTGCATGCCACACCGCGCCGGGTCTCGGCCCGGCCTGCCGAGTCACTTTCTTTTGCTGGCTCACAAGAAACTAAACCCAGAAGCGATGCGTTTCACGCTGGGGCCGGGGTTGGATTGATTTCGAAGCCGAGCGCGGCGGCACGTCGTTTGA
>JANNKS010000516.1:0-11602 GCA_031396425.1 Rhizobacter sp.
GTGCAGGCGCAGGTGCTCAACCTGTTGCGCGACCTGCAGGATGAACTGGGCCTGTCCTACATCTTCATCAGCCACGACCTCGCGGTCGTGCGCTTTATGGCCGACGAGGTGATGGTGATGAAAGAGGGCGAAGTGGTCGAGCAGGCCGGCGTCGAGCAGATTCTCGATGCGCCGCAGCAGGACTACACGCGCCGGCTGCTCAGTGCCATTCCGCGCGGCTACACCGCTGCGTCGCATTGAGCTGGCACGCTCCGTGGCAGCAGACCTCGGCACGAGCGGTGGCGACTATGCACGGCAGGGTTGGGACCGTCTGCCTGGTTCCAGCGCGGCCGCGAGGCTCAAACGAACCGTCAACAGCATCGCACTGCGGGCACGATCGTCGGCATCGGTTACCAGCGTCAGCGCGAGCGAATCTCCATCCGCGCCCAGCGCGGCAGCCAGGCCTTCGGCCTTCCAGCGCCCGCTCAAGCGCCACAGCGAGCGCAGTGTTCCAGCGGCATCGACGCAACCGATGGCGGTCCCGGCGCAGGCCCCATCCCGGTAGCTGTCGCTCGTATCTTCCGCGACGGCGCAGAACAGCCAATGACCTCCAGGCAACGCGGCCGCATCGGTGAATCCCAGCGGCACGCCGTCAAGGTGGCCGAGGTCGTGGTCATCGAAGGCCAGCACCCGGGGTGGCGTCAAGCGGTGGTTCATCAACCAGGCCTGTAACTCGCGCCAGGCGAACCGGATGCAGACATTGCGCGCTTCGCCTCGATTCGCACGCTGCAGCAGCATGAAGGTGTCTCCGAGCACGAGCCCGGCTTCGATGTTCAGTTCGCCGCAGCGCTCTCGCAGCGGCGCGTAAAGTGGCGCGAGCTCGAGGTGACGCGGCGCCCCGTTGACCGCGCCAGCCGCGTCGAACGCCAGCACCACGGCGGCGTGCCGGTCCGGACGCGAGCCCGAGGCCATGGCGAGCAAACCACCGAACGGCAGCGCTTCCGACGCCGGAAGCTCGACGAGCGTTTCGAGATCGGGTTTGTCGGCCTTGCGGCGCGCAGCGTCATCGGGCAGTTCGCCATCAAACAGGCGCAACCAGCGACCGACGCCGCGCGCATCGAAGATGGCCAAGTGGCGCTCGTCGTCGACCACGACATAGGCGTGACCCTGGCGTGTCACCAGGCCGCTGGCGGCGCTCATCCGCGGGCTGGCGCCGGCCGGATCGATGGCATCGATGATCAGTGGCCGTTGGTCGTGGACCTGCAGTTCTTCCGTTTGCAGTGCCATCGTCACCATGGTTCCTGAGCCTTGCGGTCTTTGGGGATCACCCCGGCAGATCGCCCCGTGGCGACCGATTCAAAACATCGTGTTGGTGTTCGCCGACTGCGGCGGCACCTTCTGCAGCACGTCCCAGTGCTCGACGATCTTGCCGTCGACGTCGAGGCGGAAGATGTCGATGCCGGCCCAGTTGCGGTCCCGATCACGGTCGCTCGGCCACTCCTGGTGGCAATGCAGGATCACGTGGTCGCCTTCGGCAAACACCCGCTTGATGATCACGTGCTTGCCTGGAAACTCCTCGGCCATGCGCTCGAAGTAGGCGATGAAGGCCTGCTTGCCGTCGGCCACGAGTGGGTTGTGCTGAATGTACTGGGCGCCGACAAAGCGCCGAACCGCCTCGGCGGGTTTGCACTGGTTGAACATCAGGTCGTAGAAGTCGACCACGGTCTTCTTGTTGCGCTCCAGCTGTTCGGTCATCGCACCTCCCGCAAACATGTTCGCAATAGCGCCGCAATCGGTGCGGCACCGTCCAGGCGACACGCCGATTGGACTCCCGCAGGGCACCACCTGCCAAGCCCAAACCGGGACTGAGCTGCGGGCCGTCAACGCCCGGCGCCCCGGATCGCTGCGCCATATTCCCGCAAATCATCTATTCGCCGTGAGAGCAAGTATCGCGAAGTTGTGATTCCAGGATTCAATCCGCTTTCCGCCGCTTACCGCTGAACAGCCAAGCCACCCGCCATGCCTGACCGACCCACCGCATTCGAGTTCAGAAGCTTCGGGCTCAAAGTGGCCGTCACCCTGTTGTCGCTGCTGAGCTCGCTGGGCGCTCGCGTCGTCAGACCGCTGGCGAAATTGCACTACCGCGCTGAAGCGATGCTCGGTGAAGCGGGCGGGTCCGCTGCGCCGCGGCGACAGGTCCGCATCGAACCGGACGCTGCCAATGGCGCCAGGCGAGACTTGGCCGATCCTGCCGCGCGCAGGCAAGGTGAAATCCAGGTGCTGCTGGAACGCATCGAAGCCGTGCTCGACTACGCCGACGTCGGCATCGCGCTGACGCGCAATGGCTGCTTCGAACTCGTCAGCCGGCAGTTCTGCCACATCTTCCGATGCGAGAAGTTGCAGATCGTGGGCCAGTCGACGCGCTCGATCCACGCTTCTGAAGAGGCCTATCAGGCGCTTTCCGAGCGCGCCCGCCCGGCGTTCATGGCCCACGGCGCGTTCGACGGCGAACTCGAGCTGAAACGAAGCGACGGCGCGCTGTTCTGGGCCCACATGCGCGGCCGCGCCGTGGTGCCGGGCGACCGCTCCAAAGGCACGATCTGGATCATCGAGGACGTGACCGAGGCGCATGCCCAGCGCGAGCGGCTGGTCTGGACCGCCAACCACGATGCCCTCACCGGGTTGATGAACCGGCGCGCCTTCGAAGCCGCGCTCGGCGAAGCGACCGCACGCTCGCTGCGCCAGCCGTTCTGCGCCTTGTTCATCGACCTCGACCGCTTCAAGCAGGTCAACGACACCGGCGGCCATGCGGCCGGCGACGCAGTGCTGCGCGACGTGGCGCAATTGCTGGCATCGCAGGTGCGCAAGTCCGACACCGTGGCGCGCCTGGGCGGTGACGAGTTCGCGGTGCTGTTGAACAGCTGTCCTGTCGCGCAGGCAGAAGTCATTGCCGAAAAGATGCGCAGCGCGGTGGTCGCCTACCGGCTCGCCTGGGAAGGAGAGCTGGCCTTCAGCGTCGGCGCCAGCATCGGCCTGTTGCCCGTGGCCGGTACCTATAGCGGTGCCGCCGAAGTGCTGCGTGCGGCCGACGCCGCGTGTTATGCCGCGAAACGCCAGGGGCGAAATTGTGTCGTCGTGGCGAGCGCCGACGCGCCGCTTCCGGCCGCCGAAGTGGCCGCAGCGGCGCCCCCCGGCGTCGCGGCGCCGGCCGAGCCGCCGCTGCGGCAAGTTGAATCGCTGTCAGCGTGAGCTGAGAACCTGAGACCGGCGTGCCGTCGGCCCGGCACGCCAAGCCTCAAGCGACCAGGCGCTCCAGGCCGCGCACGGTGTTCAGGCAGGCCTGAGCCGCCTCACCGCCCTTGACCACAAAGTGTTCGGCGAAGAAGCGCCGGTGCTCGTCGTGGTCATGAAAGTTCTTCGGCGTGAGCACCGCAGAGATCACCGGCACCTGCGTGTCGAGCTGCACCCGCATCAGGCCCGAGATGACGGCCTCGGCGACGAATTCATGGCGGTAGATGCCGCCGTCGACGACCAGACCACAGGCGACGATCGCGCTGTAGCGACCCGTCTGTGCGAGCCGCAGCGCGTGCAGTGGTATCTCGAATGCGCCAGGAACTTCGAACACATCCACCAGCGGCGGCGGGTCTTGGTCCCGTGCGATTTCGACCAGAAACGCGTCGCATGCGTGTTTCACGATATCGGCATGCCACTGCGCGCGGATCAAGGCAAAGCGCCAGTGTGAAGCAGCAGAAGGCAGCGCAGCGCCGACAGAACGAGCAGGTAGGACTTGAGGCTGATTCATGGTGTTCCTCTGAACGGAAAAGTTTCCAGAATCAGGGCGCACGCGCTCAAGCGCCCGCACCCATGGCCGGGTTCAGGCGAGTGTGCGACGCGCTCTCTTTCATCCGGACTGTGACCGTCGGCTTCGGATTCGAACCGAATCTGCTGACCCCGGCTCACCGCGAGGCAGACCGGGCGCTCGCGGGCTGGTGCGGCCACATCACTGCACCGCCATCACCGCCGGTGGGGAATTTCGCCCCGCCCTGAGAACGCTGCTGCGGGCAACACGCCTGCAGCGCATCGATGATAGTCGTGCTCACCCAGGCCGGTGTGTCGCAGCCGTGACGCTTCGCTGAGCGCAGCGACCGCCTCGATGCGCGGCCCGGCTGCGCTCAAACGCCCGCGGGCGCCACCCCATAGTTCTCGCCCGCCTGCGCTTCGGTGTAATAGCCCGAAGCCAGATCGCGCCGCACCGCATCGCCCGCGCGCCGCTGTGGCTCGCCGAACCCCCCACCCCCCGGCGTCGACACGCAGATCACGTCGCCCGCCGTGATCGCGATGTCCTGGTCCTTCGACAAATGCTCGGGCACATAGCTCACGCCGTTGCGGATGATCTGCACCTTGTTGACGCCACCGCTGGAGCCTCCCTGGGCGCCGGGAGGGCCGGCGCGCCCGTGGTCCATCACCATCGACACGCGTGCATCACCCCGACGCAGCCGGATTCGATAGTTGACGCCGAAGCCGCCGCGGAATTCACCCGCGCCGCCCGAGCCTTCGTGCAGCGAGTACTCCTCGAACAGCACCGGGTAGAGCTGCTCCATGATCTCGATCGGCGTCGTCTTCGAAATGCCGATCGTCGAACAGCCGTTGCTGATGCCGTCGCCCGCGGGGCTGCCGCCGTAACCGCCACCCGAGATCACGTACATCACGTAGGCGCGGTTCTTCTGCGGGTCGAAGCCGCCGATGCCCAGGTTGCCGCTGGTGCCCGCCGGCGCGCCGAACAGCTGGTCGGGAATCGCTTCGCCGAGCGCGGCGAACACCGCCTCGGCGATGCGCTGGCTGACCTCGGCGGCGCAGCCCGACACCGGCCGCGGGTAGCGCGCATACAGGAAGGTGCCTTCGGGCTCGACGATGTGAAGCGGCTCGAAGGTGCCCGCGTTGATCGCCACCTCGGGGAACACATGCTTCACTGCGAGGTAGATCGACGACTTGGTCGTGGCGATCACGCTGTTCATCGGGCCCTGGCACGGCGGCGACGATCCCGCCATGTCGAAGCTGAGCTGCGCCCGGTCACCCTGGCCGGACTTCGTGATCCGCATCGAAATGCGCAGCGGCTCGTTGACTACGCCGTCGGAATCGACGAACGCTTCGCCCACGTAGGTGCCGTCGGGAATGGTCGCGATCTTGGCACGCATCTGTTGCGCCGCGCGCGCCTTCAACTCCTGAATCGCTTCCTGTACGGTCACCGCACCGTAGCGTTCGAGCAAGGCGCTCAGGCGCTTGTCGCCGGTGGCCAGGGCCGCCGCCTGCGCCTTGATGTCGCCGATGCGCTGGTCGGCAATGCGAATGTTCGACAGGATGATCGAGAGAATCTCGTCGTCGAGCACGCCCTGCTTGTACAGCTTCACTGGCGGCAGGCGCAGCCCCTCCTGTTCGACCTCGGTGGCGCTCGCCGAAAAGCCGCCCGGCACCATGCCGCCGGTGTCGGGCCAGTGGCCGGTGTTGGCGAGCCAGCACCACGGCTCACCGTGGTGAAAAAACGGTTGCACGAACTTCACGTCCATCAGGTGCGTGCCGCCGAGGTAGGGGTCGTTGATGATGAACAGGTCACCCGGGTGCAGCACCACGTTCTTTCGCTTCACGTGATCGATCACGGCTTGCACCGTGAACTGCATCGTGCCCACGAACACCGGCAGACCCAGTTCACCCTGCGCGATCAGCTCGCCGCTGTCGCGATGGTAGATGCCGTCGGAGCGGTCCAGCGCCTCGGCAATCACCGGGCTGAACGCGCTGCGCACGAACGCCAGGTCCATTTCGTTGCAGACCTGCTGCAGGCCGTTTTGCAGCACCGAGAGTGTGATGGGGTCGATGCTCATGTCGGACTTGCTCCCAGTGTCACAACGAGGTTGCCGATCGCATCCATCTGCACCCGGTTGCCCGGCTCGATCACCGTGGTGCAGTCGAGCTGCTCGACGATCGCCGGCCCTTCGAATGCAGCGCCGACCGGCAGGTGCTCGCGAACGTAGAGTGGCGTGTCCAGCCAGCCGCCCTGTTCGAACCACACCGGGCGGCGCCCGCGCATCGCCTCGGCCAGTGTGGCGCGTGGCTGGGCCCGGGTGATGGCATCGAGCGACACCGCTTTGCGCTTGCCGATCACCGCGGTGTGCAGATTCACCAGCACCGGCCGGATTTCGGGCAGCTCGACGCCGAAACGTTGCCAGTACGCCGCCTCGAACAGGGTGCGCAGTTCGGCAAGCGTGATGCCGGTGTGCGCTATCGGCACCGGCAGGATGTGGCTCTGGCCCTGGAACTGCATGTCGGCGCGGTGCAGCGTGATGACCTCTTCGACCGCCGCCTTCTCGCGCGCCAGCAGTTCGTGGCCGGCAGCGATCTGGGCGGCGAACACTGCAGCGATGCGGCCTTCCGCCAGCGCCGGCAGCGGCTGGTTGATGGTGGCCACGAAGTCGTGGCGCAGATCTGCGACCACGCAGCCCAGCGCGTTCGTCAGGCCCGGCCGCGCCGGGATCAGCACCTTCGGGATGCCCAGTTCGCGCGCCAGCGCCACCGCGTGCAGCGGGCCGGCGCCGCCGAACGCGAACAGCGCGAAGTCGCGTGGGTCGTGGCCGCGCGACAGGCTGACCATGCGCACTGCGCCGGCCATGCGGTCGTTCGCGACGCGCAAGACCGCCGCGGCGGCGGCCTGCGCGTCCAGGCCGAGCGGCGCGCCGATCTGCTTGTGCAGCGCGGCGTGCAGCATGTCCATGTCGACCGCGTTTGCCACCGAGAGCAGCCGCGCCGGGTCGAGCCGGCCGAGCACCAGGTTGGCGTCGGTGATCGTGATCAGGGTGCCGCCGCGCCCGTAGCACATCGGCCCCGGCGTCGCGCCAGCGCTGTGCGGTCCGACGCGCAGCATGCCCGACGCGTCGACGCTGGCAAGCGAACCGCCACCCGCGCCGATGGTGTGCACGTCGACCATCGGCACATGGATGGGCATCGCGTATTCGAGTTCGAGCTCGCTCGACACCGCCGGCCGGCCGTCGAGCACCAGCGCCACGTCGGTCGAGGTGCCGCCCATGTCGTAGGTGACGAGGTTGGTGAATTCGCTGCGCGCGCCGCCCGCCGCGCGGCCGGCCTGGAGTGCGGTGGCAGCCGCCGCGATCACGCCCGACGCCGGCCCGGACATCACGGTGTTCACCGCGTGTTCGGCGACGATGCCCGCCGCCACCGTGCCGCCGTTGCCCTGCATCACGAGCAGCTCGCGCGTGAAACCGCGCCCGGCCAGTTCGTTCTGCAGCCGCGCGATGTAGCGGTGCAGCACCGGCTGGATCGCGGCGTTCACTGCCGCCGTGGTGCCACGTTCGTATTCACGGTATTCGGCGACGATGTTGTGGCCGGCCGTGACATACGGGTTGGGCCACAGCCCGCGCACCAACTCGGCCGCGCGCGCCTCGTGCGCCGGATTGATGTAGCTGTGCAGGAAGTGGATCACGATGCTTTCGGCACCGGCGGCAAGCAGCGCACGTGCGGCGGCTTCCACTTGCGCTTCGTCGAGAGGCACCAGCACCTTGCCGTCGGCGTCCACGCGCTCGTCAACTTCGAACCGCCGTTCTCGGTCTATCAGCGGCGTGAAACGGCCCTTCAGGCCGTAGGGCGTGGGCCGGGTGCGGCGGCCAAGCTCGAGCACGTCGCGAAATCCCCGTGTCGTGATCAGGCCGATGCGCGCGATGCGCCGCTCGAGCATCGCGTTCGTGGTCGTCGTGGTGCCGTGCACGATCGCGTCGAGCGTGCTCGCATCGACCTGCGCGGCGTCGAGCGCGGCGATCACGCCGAAGGCCTGGTTGTCGACCGTGGTGGGCACCTTGGCCAGGCGCACTTCGCCGGTGGCGTCGTCGACCAGGATCAGGTCGGTGAAGGTGCCGCCGACGTCGATGCCTGCGATGCGGCTCATCGCCGCATCCTCATGGCCGGGCTTTCTGCGCTGGCGCGAAAGGGCTGAGTGTTCATACGCTGAGGTAACTGCGCTGCACGGCTTCGTCGTTCATCAGGTCGTGCATGCTGCCGGTGAACTGCACCTGGCCCTTTTCCAGAACGACGGCGCGGTCGGACACGAGCCGCGCGAAGTGCAGGTTCTGTTCCGACAGCAGGATCGACAAGCCCTGCTGCTTCAACGCCAGGATCATCTGCACCATCATCTCGACGATCAGCGGCGCCACGCCCTCGGACGGCTCGTCGAGCAGGATCAGGCGCGGGTTGCCCATCAGTGTGCGCGCAATCGTCAGCATCTGCTGCTCGCCGCCGCTGGTGCGGCCGCCCGGCCGCTCCAGCATCGTCGCCAGATTGGGGAACAACTCGAACAGCTTTTCTGGCGTCCATGCGGGCGAACCGGCGCGCGCCGGCTGGCGGCCGACTTCGAGGTTCTCGCGCACGCTCAGGTCGGTGAAGATGCGCCGGTCTTCCGGCACCCAGCCCAGGCCGAGGCGGCTGATCTGGTGCGGTGCGTGGGTCGCGATGTCCTGGCCCTGGAAGATCACCCGCCCGCTGCGCCGCGCCAGCAAGCCCATCAGTGCCTTCATCGTGGTCGACTTGCCCGCCCCGTTGCGCCCCATCAGCGCCACGCATTCCCCCGCGCCCACACCGAGCGATACGTCGAACAGGATCTGCGCCTTGCCGTACCAGGCGCACAGCTTGTGCACCTCAAGCATGGCTCGGTACCCCCGGTCTGTCGGAGTCACCCTGAACGGGGCCCGGCGTGCCACCCGTCGTCTCGAAGGTCGAGCCCATGCCGAAGTAGACCTCGCGCACGCGGGGGTCGTCGCGCACCTGCGCCGGCGGGCCGCCGGCAATCAGCTCGCCGCGCGCCAGCACGATCAGGCGGTCGGCGTGTGCGAACACGACGTCCATGCTGTGTTCGGTGAACAGCACGCCGATGCCTTGCTCGCGTGCGAGGCGGCGCGTCAGCTCCATCAACTGGTAACGTTCGCGCGGCGCCATGCCGGCAGTCGGCTCGTCCATCAGCAGCAGGCGCGGCCGGTTCGCCAGTGCCAGCGCGAGCTCGACGCGCTTCACGTCGCCGTAGGCCAGCACGCTCATCGCTCGCTCGGCCTGCGCGGCCATGCCCACGCTGGCCAGCAGCGCGAGCGCGGCATCGCGATGTTGCGCGCGTGCGCTGCGCCAGAAACCGAGCACGCCACGGGCGTGCGACAACAAGGCGAGCTGCACGTTTTCGACCACGGTGAGCGACGCGAAGGTTTCAGCGATCTGAAACGTGCGGCCCACGCCGAGGCGCCAGATAGCGCTGGGTTTCAGGCCGATCAGCTCGACACCATCGAGCGTGACCGAGCCGGCATCGGGCGCCAATTGACCGTTGACCATGTTGAAGCAGGTCGACTTGCCGGCACCGTTCGGGCCGATCAGCGCGAGCATTTCGCCGCTCGCCAGTTCGAAGCTGACGTCCTGCACGGCGCGCAGGCCGCCGAAGGCCTTGTTCAAGCCGCGCACCTGAAGTAGCGCCGCGGCCGGATTCACGCCGGCTCCTTCAAGAAGATCCGCCGCAGCCCACCCGCCACGCCGAGCGGGAAAAGCACCACCAGCGCCAGCATCGTGGCACCGAGCCCGGCGCGCCAGTAGTCGGTCTGGCGCATCACGGTGTCTTGCAGCCAGGTGAACAGCACCGCACCCACCCAGGGGCCAGACAAGGTCTGCACGCCACCGAGCAGCACCATCACCAGGCCGTCGACCGACTTCGCCACGCCCAGAGTTTCGGGCGAAATCGTGCCTTTCGCAAACGCGAACAGGCCACCGGCCAGGCCGGCGACACTGCCCGCGATCACGAACGCCAGCCACTGCAGGCGCGGCACGTTGAGGCCGATCGCGCTGGCGCGCAGCGGCGAATCGCGCCCGGCGCGCAACGCCAGCCCGAGCGGCGCGTGCAGGCAACGTGCGAGCAAGGTGCAGCCCGCCACGGTGCACAGCAGCGTGAGCAGGTACAGCGCCGTCTTGCTGGCCAGCCACGCCGCCGGCCAGATGCCCACCATGCCGTTGCTGCCACCCGTCAGACCGTCCCACTGGTAGACGCTGGCCCAGACGATCTGCGCGAATGCGAGCGTCAGCATTGCCAGGTACACGCCCGACAGGCGCACGCAGAACCAGCCGAACAGCAGCGCAGCGAAGGCCGCGAACAGCGGCGAAAGCAGCAGCGACGCTTCCATCGGCAAGGCCCAGGCTTTCAGGCACAGCGCTGCACCGTACGCGCCCAGCCCGAAGTAGGCCGCGTGGCCGAACGAATGCAAGCCCGCCGGGCCCATCACGAAATGCAGGCTGGCGGCGAACAGCACCGCAATCAGCAGGTCGATCATCAGCACCACGGTGTAGGGCGACACCTCCTGCAGCAGCGGCACGAACAGCAGCAGCACCAGGCCCACCGCACCGAGCGCTTTCCAGCGCTGCGGCAGCGGCCGGAACGGTGCGTCGATCGCGGCGGCGCCGCGCACCGCCCCCTGCGCCTTGCCGAACAGGCCCCAAGGGCGCCACACCAGCACGACCGCCATCACCAGGAATTCGGCCACCAGCGTGAGTTTGCTCAAGGGAAACGGTGTGCCGAACAGGTCGATCGTGCCGGCCGCGATGCACGCCGCCTTCACGAATGCGATCAACAGCGACGCGACGAACGCACCGAACACCGAGCCCATGCCACCGACCACGACGACGACGAAGGCTTCGCCGATCAGCGCCAGGTCGAGGTTGAGGTTCGCCGGCTCATGCGGCATCTGCAGCGCGCCGCCCAGCGCGGCGAGGAAGGTGCCGATGGCAAACACCGAGGTGAACAACCAGCGTTGGTTGACGCCGAGCGCGCCGACCATCTCGCGGTCTTGCGTCGCGGCGCGCACCAGCAGGCCCCAGCGCGGGCGCGTGAGCAGCAGCCACAACACCGCCAGCACGATGGGGCCGACGAAGATCAGGAAGATGTCGTAGCTCGGGAACGGCTTGCCGAGGATTGACACCGCACCCTTCATGCCAGGCGCCTTCGGACCGAGCAGGTCTTCGGGCCCCCAAACCGCAAGCGCCACGTCCTTGATGATCAGCACCAGCGCGAAGGTGGCGAGCAGTTGGTACAGCTCGGGCGCGGCGTAGAGCCGGCGCAGCAGCACCATCTCGATCAGCGCGCCGACCAGCGCGACGATCAGCGCGGCAAGCAGCACGCCGGCCCAGAACCCGAGCGGCGAGCTGCCGAATCTGTCGACCAGCGCCACCGCACCGTACAGCCCGAGCATGTAGAACGAACCATGCGCGAAATTGACGATGCGCGTCACGCCGAAGATCAGCGACAGGCCGCTGCCGACGAGGAACAGCGTCGAGGCGGCGGACAGGCCGGTGAGGAACTGGAGGAGGATGGAGGACAGCGTCATGGGGCGGTGTGGGGTGTGGCGCTGGCCACAGCTCAGAAATTCACCGTTCTTCTTTGGAGGTCAGGTTTGTCGTGCCGCACCGCGCCGGGTCTCGGCCCGGCCTGCCGAGTCACTTTCTTTTGCTGGCTCACAAGAAACTAAACCCAGAAGCGATGCGTTTCACGCTGGGGCCGGGGTTGGATTGATTTCGAAGCCGAGCGCGGCGGCACGTCGTTTGA
>JANNKS010000549.1:0-7912 GCA_031396425.1 Rhizobacter sp.
CTCGAGCTTGCCGCGGGCACGGCGATGGGCCTGCTGGGCCGCAACGGCATGGGCAAGACGACACTGATTCGTGCGCTGATGGGCTATGTTCGCGTCACCTCGGGCAGCCTGCAATGGCAGGGCCGCGACGTGACCGGCTGGCCGCCGGAACGGATGGCGCGCCTCGGGCTGGGCTACGTGCCCGAAGGGCGCGGCATCTTCCCCAACCTCTCGGTGCGAGAAAACCTGATGATGGCCGCGCGCGCCGGGCCGGCAGGGCAGTGCGACTGGACCTTCGAGCGCGTGCTCGACCTGTTCCCGCGCCTGCGCGAGCGGCTGCGTCACGGCGGCCAGCAACTCTCGGGCGGCGAACAGCAGATGCTCGCGATCGGTCGTGCGCTGCTGACCAACCCGGTGCTGATGATCCTCGACGAGGCCACCGAAGGCCTGGCGCCGCGCATCGTGGCCGAAATCTGGGGCGTGATCGCGACGATCCGCACCAGCGGCATCAGCACGCTGGTGGTCGATCGCAACTACCGCGCGGTGCTCGCCAACACCGATCGTGCTCTCGTGCTCGAGAAGGGCCAGGTGAGGCTGGCGGGCGCGTCGGCAGACCTCGCCGCGCAGCCCGAGGCGCTCGCGCGCTTGCTCGGCGTGTGACGGGTCGGGCCCGCGCAGCGATAGCCGCGCCGTCACGCGGGCCTGAGCGCGTGGGTCCGAAATGAGCGCGTGGGTCTCAGCGGGCGGGCAGCACCGCGGTGGCCTCGAGTTCGATCTTGCCCGGGCTGTCGAGCAGGTCTAAGACGAAGATCATGCTCATCGCCGGGTAGTGAGTGCCCATCTGCGCGCGCCAGACGGCGCCGAGTTCCCGGCGTGCCGCAAGGTAGGCGGGCTTGTCGCAGCAATACGCGGTGATGCGGCAGATGTGCCGGGCCTCGCCGCCGGCCGCCTTCAGCACCGCGAGCACGTTCTTCAGCGCCTGCTCGAATTGCGGCACGATGTCGGCCGACTCGAACTGCTGTTGCGCGTTCCAGCCGACCTGGCCGGCGATGAAGACGATCCGGCCCGTATCGACGGCGATGCCGTTCGCGTAACCGACCGGCGCGGCCCAGCCCTCGGGAAGAAGCACCTGCATGGTCGTCGCCCTTCAGTCGGTGTAGCGCGGTGGGTCCGGGTCGGTGGCCCAGTCGCCCTCGGGCTCGGGCAGCTTCGCTATCCAGGCCCTGACCAGCGCGACGTGTTCCTGCTCCTCGGCCTGCAGTTCGAGCGCGGCGCGGCGCACCGATTCGCTCGTCGTCGCCCGCGCCAGCTGGCCGAAGAAGGCTTCGGCGCGCTGCTCCGCCGCGAGCGCCAGCTGCAAGGCGTGCCACGGCCGCATCAGGTAGTGCACCTCGTCGACTGGCACGGTCTCGGGTGCCTCGAAATCGGGCCAGGCGTGTGGGTCGGCGGCGGGCTCGCTGCCGTCGGCCCAGCCCATGTCGGCCATGATCTGTTCGGCGTGTTTCGCCTCGTACCCCGCCATGGTGCGGAACAGCGCCGCGACGTCGCGGTTGTTGTGCATTTCCATCGCGTCGGCGAATTCGCTGTAGCGCGCCACCGCCTCGCGCTCCATCGCGAGCGCCTGCGCCATGAATTCTTCGAGGGTGGGTTCGTTGCTCACAGTTCGAACTCCGCTTCCAGGTCGCGCAGGCTCGCCGTTGCCTTGCGGGGGTGCGCCGGGTAGGCTGGCCGGCTGCCGGCGTAGAGCACGCCGATGTTGAAGCCGTCGTCGGTCATGATGCGGCGCGCGGCGCGCGCCGGGTCGTCGGTGGGCGCCACCGGTGCCGGGTGCGCGTGCTGCTTCCATTCGCGCTGCTCGGGCCGGAACGTGACGCACGGGCTGAGCACTTCGATGAACGCGAAACCCGGGTGGCGGATGCCCTGCGCAATGATGTCGGCGGTGCCGTTCGGGTCGCCCGAGAACGCGCGCGCGACGAAGCTGGCGCCGGAGGCGAGCGCGATCACGAGCGGGTGGAACGAACGGATGCCGGTGCCGCCGGGCGAGAGCTTGTTGTCCCAGTCGGGCTCGGTGGTCGGCGAGGCCTGGCCCTTGGTCATGCCGTAGACATGGTTGTCCATCACGATGTAGGTCAGGTCGACGTTGCGCCGGCAGGCGTGCATGAAGTGGTTGCCGCCGATCGAATAACCGTCGCCGTCGCCGCCGGTGACCAGCACCGTCAGGTCGGGGCGCGCCACCTTCAGGCCGGTGCCCGCCGCCAGCGCGCGGCCATGCACGCCGTGGAAGCCATAGCAGGTGGTGTAGGCGGGAATGCGCGACGAGCAGCCGATGCCCGAAACCACCGCCACCTCGTGCGGCGGCAATTGCAGGCTCGCCAAGGCCTTGGTGATCGAACTCAGCACGGTGAAGTCACCGCACCCCGGGCACCAGATCGGCTTGGTGGCCGACTTGTAGTTCGCCGCGCTCAGCACGGCGGCAGGCAAGGCAACGTCGTTCATGCAATCTCCGAGTCCATACAAGTCACCCCGACGGAAGCCGGGGCCCACGCATGAGGGGCAACGTGATTCATGCAGTCTCCTTCTGACGGTCTTGGGTGCGCTGCCACTCGACGATTCGCGCGGTCAGTTCGGCCGGCCGCAGCGGCAGCGGCCCGGGGCGATGAAAGCTCTCCGGCCGGCCCGGCAGGTCGTGCATCGCGCGCAGGTAGCGGTACAGCTGCGCCCCGTGGTTCTGCTCGACGACCAGCACCCGCTTCACCCCGGCCAACGCTGCCGCAAGCCGCTCGGGCAAGGCCGGCGCGAGCAGGCGCAGGGCGATCAGCCTGACGTGCACGCCCAGTGCGGCGGCGCGAGTGACCGCTTCGCGCACCGTGCCGGTCACCGAGCCGAACGTGATCACGGCGGCGTCGGTGGCTGGTCCGTCGGGTGCCTCGATGTCCGCCCAGCGCGGACCGTAGTCGAACATCGCCAGCTTGCGATCGCGCTTGTCGAGTTGCAGGCGGTGGTCATGCGCCTGGCTGCTCGGAATGCCGGCTTCGGTGTGTTCAAGCCCATCGGCGGTGTAGACGACGCCGGGCGTGCCGGGTATCGCCATCGGCGAGACGCCCGATTCGGTGTTGCGATAGCGCTTGTAGTCGGGCGTGTTCGGCGCCGCGGTCAGGCGTGATGCGCCGGCAGCCTGGTCCGCGGGGCGGTCGATGATCGCGCGCGACTGGCCCATGAACTGGTCCGACAGCACGATGGCGGGCGCCTGCAGCGCCTCGGCGAGCTGCACCGCCCACTGCGTCGTCGCCAGGCAGTCGGCGATCGACGTCGGCGCGAGCACCAGGCGCGGCGCGTCGCCGTGCAGGCCGCTCACCGCGAACGACAAGTCGCTCTGTTCACTCTTGGCCGGAATACCGGTGGACGGGCCACCGCGCATCACGTCGACGATCACGATCGGCACTTCGGCGCTGACGGCCAGGCCGATCGCCTCCGTCATCAGCGCCAGGCCTGGGCCGGCGGTGGCGGTGAGCGACGGCACGCCGCCGTACGAGGCGCCGATGATCATGTTCGCCGACGCGAGTTCGTCTTCGGCTTGCAGCAAGGTGCCGCCGACCTTGGCGAGGGCGGGTGCCATCCACTCGAGCATTTCGGTCGCCGGTGTGATCGGGTAGGCGGCGACTAAACGCACACCGCCGCGTATCGCGCCGTAACCGGCGGCTTCGTTGCCGCTGATCTGCCAGCGCGGGCCGCCGGCTGCTCCCCCGCCTTCCAGCCTGGCCAAACCGGCCGATCCTTCGATCTGCGACGCCTGCGCCAGGCCGGCGTGCAGCGCTGCCAGATTGGCCTGCAGTCCCGCGTCGCTGCGTTTCCACGCGGCGCGCAGCGCGGCCTCGAGGGCAGGCGGCGCAATGCCGACCAGGCCGCCGGCGAGGCCGAGTGCGAGCATGTTGGTCCAGCTGCCGGGAATCGCCTTGGCCAACTTCTTCAGCGGCACACCGATGCAGCGCGCGCCGCTGCGGCTGAACACCTCGGGCGCCGCGCCTTCGTCGGCGTCGCCGATCACTAGACTGGTCGCGACGAGCGGAATCTCGTCGGCAAACCGGTTCACGTTCTGCCAGTCCATCGCCAGCAGCAGCTCGAAGTTGTCGTCCAGCGCGTCCAAGGGGCGGCGCGCGAAACGCAGCAGCGCGGCGGCCTCACCGCCGCGGATCTGCGGCCCGCTGGTGCGCACCATCAGACCGTACAGGCCGGCGCGCGCGGCGGCGTCGAGCAGCATCGTGCCGGCGGTCATCACGCCGCTGCCGCCACTGCCGGCGATCGCGATCGACACCGACGCATGGCCCACCGTTGCTTGGCCCACCGTTCGGTTTGCTGCCGCGCAGACCGCCGAGTCCGCGGGTCCGGGGGAGAGATTCACTGCATTCGCGTTCACGCTGCGTTCCTTCACTGTCGATGCGTCAAGTAAACCGGCTCGGTGGCGCCGAATCCCTGATGTGGATCAAGTTCCGCGCAGCCAGGATCGCTGATAATCGCCAAAACCGGTATTGCGGTACCACAATACAACAATAGCGCCTGGCAAGGACCCGGTCAAGCGCTTCACGAGCGGTCGACGAAGGGCGCAACGGCGCGCCGGCAGGTCCGAGACGGAAAGGCTGAACCATGAGCATCGAAGCCCATCGCTGGCTGATGAATGCAGTCAACACACCGCTGGCCCGTGTGTCGTTCGACGCGGTGCCCGGCCCCGGCGAGGTGGTCGTTGCGATCTCCGGCTGCGGTGTGTGCCACACCGACCTGGGCTACTTCTACGACGGCGTGCGCACCAAACACCCCTTGCCGCTCGCACTCGGCCACGAGGTCAGCGGCACCGTCGCGGCCACCGGCCCCGGTGCGCAAGACTGGCTCAACAAGGCGGTCATCGTGCCGGCGGTGCTGCCGTGCGGTGAATGCGATCTGTGCCGGCGCGGGCTGGGCACGATCTGCACGCAACAGAAGATGCCGGGCAACGACATCCAGGGCGGCTTCGCCAGCCACATCGTGGTGCCTGCACGCGGCCTGTGCGAAGTCGACGAAGCGCGCCTGGCGCGCGCCCGGCTCACGCTCGCCGAAGTTTCGATCGTCGCCGACGCCTTGACCACGCCCTACCAGGCGGTGCGGCGTGCCGGCAGGATGGACGACCCCCACGCGCCCTACGGTCGCTGCCCCCCGGGGGGGCGTCAGCCGGCTTTGGAGCGGCCCGGCGCCGGCTTCGAGCCCGGCAGCCTGGCCATCGTCGTCGGCGCGGGCGGCGTGGGCGGCTACTGCGTGCAGGTCGCCCATGCATTCGGCGCGACGGTGGTGGCGATCGACGTCGACGACGCCAAGCTGGCGGCGATCGCGCCGCACGGTGCGGCGCTGACGCTCAACAGCCGAACGCTTGACGCCAAGGCGATCAAGGCAGCAGTGGCCGACTTCGCGAAGAAGAACGGCCTGCGCAGCACGGAGTGGTTCATCTTCGAGTGTTCCGGCAGCGCGCCGGGCCAGTTGACGGCGTACAGCCTGCTCGTGCACGGTGCGACGCTGTCGGTCGTCGGTTTCACGATGGACAAGGTCGAGGTTCGCCTGTCGAACCTGATGGCCTTCGACGCGCGCGCGCTCGGCAACTGGGGCTGCCCGCCCGAGGCCTATCCGGCCGCGCTCGACCTCGTGCTGGACGGAAAGGTGCAGATCAAGCCCTTCGTGGAAACCCATCCCCTCGCCGACATCAACCGCGTGTTCGCCGCGGTGCATAGCCGCGAGATCAAGAAGCGCGCCGTGCTGGTGCCGGCGTAGACCCACCCCGCCAAGGAGAACCGATGAACGCCCCCGAAAACCAATCCGCACTGCGCGACTTCAAGAACCACGATCTCGTCGACGACATCTCCAAGCCTGGCGTGACTTACGAAAAACGCCCGGCGAAGACGCCCGACGGCAAGACGGTGCCGGGCCTGTTCAACGCCTGGATCACGCTCGACAACCCGAGCCAGTTCAACTCCTACACGACCAACATGGTCAAGGGCGCGATCCTCGCCTTTCGCGCCGCGTCGAACGCGCGCGACGTCAACTGCGTCGTTTTCACCGGTGTGGGCGAGAAGGCGTTCTGCACCGGCGGCAACACCAAGGAGTACGCCGAGTACTACGCCGGCCACCCGCAGGAATACCGCCAATACATGCGCCTGTTCAACGACATGGTGTCGGCGATCATGGCATGCGACAAGCCGGTGATCTGCCGCGTCAACGGCATGCGCATCGGTGGCGGCCAGGAAATCGGCATGGCGTGCGACTTCTCCGTCGCCCAGGACTTGGCGCGTTTCGGTCAGGCCGGCCCGAAGCACGGCTCGGCGCCGATCGGCGGCGCGACCGACTTCCTGCCCGTGATGGTGGGCGCAGAACGCGCGATGGCAGCGTGCGTGCTGTGCGAGCCGTTCTCGGCGCACAAGGCCTATCAGATGGGCATCCTCACCGACATCGTTCCCGCTCTCAAGGTCGACGGCCAGTTCGTCGCCAACCCGATGGTCGAAACGCAACGCCAGGTCGACGAGTTCGGCCGCTTCATCTACGGTGAGCCCAAGACGGGCGCTGCGGCCAAGGACGGCAAGGCGCTGCTCGCGCGCGGCACGGTCGACCTGTCGCTGCTCGACGCCAAGGTCGAGGAGCTGTGCGCGAAGATCCTGCTGACATTCCCCGATTGCACGACGCGCACGCTGGAGGAATTGCGCAAACCCAAGCTGGAAGCGTGGAACCGCAACAAGGAAGACTCGCGCTCCTGGCTGGCGCTGAACATGATGACGGAGGCGCGCGCCGGTTTCACCGCGTTCAACGAAGGCACGAAGGACGACCGCGAGATCGACTTCGTGCTGCTGCGCCAGAAGCTCGCCGCCGGCGAGAGCTGGGTCGGCCCGTTGCACGATTCGATCCAGCCGAAGGCGAAACGCCATGTCTGACCGGACGCACCCGGCGCCCGATCACACGCCGAGGGTCGAGCCGTCCGGTGCGCAGCCGGTGCTGGACTGGCTGGAACACGGCGACGCGTTGCTGCGCCTGCGCCTGAACCGCCCCAAGGCGAACCTGATCAACGCGGAAATGATCGCCGCGCTCGACGGCGCGCTCGTCGCCTGGCACGCGCGCACCGACCTGCGCGCGGTGCTGCTCGATGCGCAGGGCGACCACTTCAGCTTCGGTGCCAGCGTCGAAGAACACCTGCCCGCGAATTGCGCCACGATGCTCGCATCGCTGCACGCACTAGTGATGCGCATGCTTCAGTTCCCGGTGCCGATCCTGGTGGCGGTGCGCGGCCAGTGCCTGGGCGGCGGCCTCGAGGTGGCGCTCGCCGGCGGGCCGATCTTCGCCGCGCCCGACGCGCAGTTCGGCCAGCCCGAGATGAAGCTCGGCGTGTTCGCCCCGGCGGCGTCCGTCCTGTTGCCTTACCGGGTGAACCAGCCGGCGGCGGAAGACCTGCTTTTCTCGGGGCGCGCGATCGGTGCGGGCGAGGCGAAGGCGATCGGCCTCGTGCACACCGTGTTCGACGATCCGCAGATCGCCGCACTCGCGTACTTCGAACAGCACCTCGCCCACAAGAGCGCGGCCGCGTTGGCCTGCGCCGTCAGCGCGGCGCGCGGCGCGATGGTTCGCGACGTGCGGCAGCGCCTGGCCGACGTCGAATCGCTCTACCTGGACCGCCTCATGAAGACGCGCGACGCCAACGAAGGCCTGACGGCTTTCCTCGCGAAGCGCAAACCGCAGTGGGAGCACCGCTGATGAACACGACCGCCGTTCCGCTCTCCCGCACTGCAGCCATCGTCGAGCGCTGCCAGCAGCTTTTCGACGACCTCGACTTCAACGCCGTCAAGCAGTGGAAGGCGGCAGGCACGAACCGCAAGGCGATCGGCTACATGCCGGTCTACGTGCCGCGCGAACTGATCCACGCCGCCGGCAT
>JANNKS010000638.1:0-6265 GCA_031396425.1 Rhizobacter sp.
CACACCGGAGGCCAGTGCAATGAGGGCGATCGCGCTGGCCATGGCCACCAACGCCGCCCAGGTGCCCCAACACCGAGCACGTGTCGAACCGGGGCGAGCGCGACGGTGAGTGGCTTGGCCAGCAGGATGTGGTCGAAGATGATCTTCAGCGGCCAAGGCGCCAGCAATTCAGCCAGCACCACGCCGACCGCGCCAAAGATCGCCATCGCCACGGCGAGTCGTTGCTCCTTGAGGCACGACACGATCAGCGCGCGCATCTGTCGCCTTGCATGGTCAGGCTTGAGCGTCACGCGGCACCCTTCAGCAGCAGCGTCGACGTCAACTGTTCGCTGGCGGCCAGTCTGGCATCCATCAGTGTCCGCCAATCAGGTTGCTGGTAGATGAACGCGCGGCTCGCCTGCAGCAAGGTCTGTAGGGCGCGATGCCATTGCAGCCACTGCGAACTGAAGAAGCGCGGCGCGACCGTGCAGTAGCCTGCCAGCAACGAATTGACCTGGCTGTGGCAGCGTGTCGCTGCCCCCCCCTGTTGTTCCAATTTGACAATGAACTCGGCCAGGTCTTCCATCGGGTTGCCGAGCGCGAATTCGTCGAAGTCGAAGAACACCACGCGGTCGCCGTGCAGCCACACCTGGTCGGGATGGAAGTCGCCATGAATCAAGGTCTGGCGGGCGCGCGGCAGGTGCATTGCGTTGGTTTCCAGCATCGCGGCCAGGCTCTGCGTGCGGCTCGCCAAGTTGGGCGCGGCGCGGCCGATCTTCTGAACCCGGCGCTGCACTTCGGCGAGCCAGTGAACGGTGGAGCGTTGGGCGCTGGTCTGCAATGGCGCCAGGTGCAGTTTCGCCAGGGCACGACCGATGGCTTCGAAACCGGTCAACTCATCGGCGTCGTGGGCCTGCCCCATCAACGGCTGGCCCGGCGCAGCCGCTTGCCAGAAGGTGCGTGTGGATCGGTCCCAACCCAACGGCCGGCCCACGCACGGCGCCGCCGCGTCGACCTGGCTCAGCTGCCAGAAGTACTCGAAGCGTTCAAGCAAGGCAAGCGCGCTGTCTTCATCGCAGAAGGTCTTGCCATAGACCACGCTCCAAGGTCCTGCGGCTCCTGCAACGCGCAAGGTGCAACGCAATGTGGCGCGTCGCTCGGGTTCGTAGCGCAGCACCTCCGTGCCACCCGCCGCATGCCCCAGCACGTTCACGCCCTGCGGCAGCAACGCCGGTAGGCGATCCGGGTCCAGCAGCCGCGCCAGTTGCGGCAAGGATGGATCGTTCGGCCAGGCCCACAGCAGCATGTCCAGCGCAGTCACCAGGGACAGCGGCGCACCGAAAGCCGAGGCGGCCAACTCCGATCGGTCCGCCCCAGCGAAGGCAGACGTGCTTTTGCCGTCACGAAATGCCTTGGCGTAGTAACCCTCGGTTCCGCGCCGCCCCGTGGCAGCATCACGATAATCGAGATCAAGAAGCATCGATATTGGATGTGGATTTCGGTGGATCGAACTGCTGCGCCGCACTTTCGACACGCGCACTTCAAGGAGCTCGTGCCCCCGGCCTTGAAAGCCCTCAAGCTCACGTTGTAATACAGAGCGCAAATGCTCTGCGTCGGGCTCAGCGCTCAGGTCCGCCCAGAGGGCAGCGCGTTTTTGCGGATCGTGTGCAAACAGTGCGCTCATTCGGCGGCCCGCCCGTTGCACTCCACGCGCTCAGACATCGAAACAGCAAGCTGGGTCATGCGGCCAGCCTGTGCGGCGTATGCAGCGCGGCATCGATCGACTCGCTGCGCAGAATCGACGTCGCTACCTCGAGCAAGGGTTCCACCAGGGCATATCGGCCCGGCTTGAGATTAACCACCGAGCGCCACGCGCGCTGGCACAACAGGCTGTTTGCGGTGCTCCAGGCCAAGGCTGCCTCCGAGCAAGGTACCTGCGCGGCCAGCCGATAGCCGCGCACAAAGGCCCGGCACGACACCAGAGCATCGGCAACATCCTGGCCGCCAAGCAAGGCCCGATACAGCGCATCGGCAATCCAATCACCCAGGTCGGCCACCGCTGGTCCGTGCTGCACATTGTCCAGGTCGATGAGGCCGAGGCGATCGCCATCGATGAGCACATTGCGAGGGTGCAGGTCGCCGTGCAGCGTGACGCTCGAGGCCACCTCAAAGGCACCAACACCCGCCGCGAGTGAACCTGCCAGCGCGCGCAACGCCGGTTCCCAGCGTGGCTCAACCAGCACCAGTGTCTGTGTGACCAGATCAAGGCGCGCCAGCCATTCGCGCGCACCCAACACACCATGCGCCGAAACAGCGACCGAGTGCAAACCCGCAAGCAAGGCCCCCACCTGCATTGAGGTGCTCGCAGTGACTTGAGGCGCAGCATCGAGCAGCGGCGTTCCCGGCAGCGCCGCTTGCCAATGCAGGCCGCAATCGCTCTGCCACAGAATCGGCTGCGGCGTCAGCAGCCGCCCTTCGGCCTGTGCCGCACTGCGGTGCAGGGTCTGCATCACGGCATGCGTAGTCGCCCCACACTGTTCCGAATCGGCTTTCACGTACAGCGTGCGGAACTGCAGCGGCGCCACCGGGCCCGTGCGAAAACTCAGCTCGACGCGGGCACAGGCGCGGTGCTCGGGCACCACCTGGGCGAGCTGAAGCTGATGCGAGACAAGTTCCGCTGCGCCGCCGGTCAGGGCGGAAAGTGCCTCGCTCACCTGGCGGTGGCGGGCTTGTGAATCGGCCCCGAGCAAGCCAGCAGCGACTCCCAGCTTCGGATCGTTCGGCCACCAGGCCGCCACCATGTCCAAGGCCGCAACATGTGAGCTCGCTGGCCCCGCCAGGCTTGGCGCCAGTGCACGACGCTGCGCCTTGGCGTGGCGCAGCGCGCTTTCGCCGGCAGTGCAGAATCGCGTCGCCACCAGTTGTTCGAACCCTTGCCCGGTTTGCGCATGGCGCAGCCGAAGCTGGTAAGAAACCGCGACGTTGCGCCGCGGTCGGTACTTGATTCGGTCCACCGTGCACGCCTCGACGCTCAACTCCGGGCGATGCTCGCGCACCAGCCCCGCGAACACCTCGGCCATCGCCGCGCCATTCAGGGCCACGGGCAGCTGCGGCAGCGCGGGATCCACCGGGATCGCGTCGTGCGAGCTCATGCCGACAACCTGCTCTTGGCCAGCCGCACTGGTACGCCCAGCCCGTCGTGCAGCAATCGCGCGCCCGCATGCGAAATGGCGTGCAGCAACCGCCCGTCGGCGCCATGCCGCAGGTGAACCCAGCGGCCTTCGAACTGCACCCCGGCAAGCTGCCAGGTCTGCGCCTGGGCACGACGCGAATGGAACCAGGTGTCCACCCGGGTCTGGCCCGCCACGTCGACCTCGATGCGCAGCGCGCTCACCCCTTCGCCGCGTTCGTTCACGGCGGGCAGGTCCGCCAGTGCAATCCGCGCCGGCCGGGCTTTCCAGGGCACGAGCACGGTGTCGAAGTCAACATCGGCAGCGCGCGCCGTGCTGCGCAAGGTGGGCGCCGCCTGCTTCGAGCCGTAGCGCTGAGAGACCCAGCCGTGCCCGAGCTCAGCCAGCACGCCGTTGCGGCGCGGCTGCGCGATCGCCAATTGCGGGCTGCTGATCTGAACATCGGATCCCTGGGCGATCCGGCACTGCCCCCAGGCCGCAGCCGAGAGCTGTAAGTTCAACGCATAGTCGTGAACGCCGTCCGCGCGCAGCGCATCGCTGACGATCCAGTACTGGCCATCGACCAACACGATGAAGCGCTCGTGCACGGCGTCGTATTCATGGCTGGCAGCGCGGCCGTGCAGCAGCGTCAAGCCGGGCGCTTCGGCGAATTCGAGCAGCGCTGCCTCGGGTGCCGGCCCCGCAATCTTGTGCCGCACCGAACCGTGCGAATGGCGCGACGCCTCCTTGATCGCCTTGGGCAGGTAGCGCGTCTGGTTGCGCCCGTCCACGCACACCGTGTTGTGAACTGCGGTGCTGCGAAAGCGCACCCGCCAGTTTTCGAGGCTGTCGCCGATCGCAGCCTCGCTGTAGGTGTAACGGCCCGGGTCGACGATCAACGAGCGGCCGAACGCGGCAAGTTCGAAATTCAGACAATCGAAGTGGCCATGGTTGCCCTCGCCCAGCGGCCCGCTGTCGAACACCAGGTACTGTGGTTCCGCGTAGTCGGCGGCACCGTGGCCCCAGCCGCTGCGCAGCACGGTGTAGCCGCTGGCGGCAAAGTGAACGGCGGCCCGATCCGGGGCATGGCCCGTCACGCCGCGGCTGGCCACCCAGCGCATGTCGTCGCGCTGGTACAGATCGGCGCCTTGGGCCAGCAGCGGCAGGAAGCTGCGCGCGTCGCCATCCGACAGGCTGGGCACCACGCCATCGGGTTTGTGCACGTGCAGGCTGAATTCCAGCGCGCGTTCCAGCAGTTGGTCCATCTCCGCTGGCACGACCACACTGTTGCGCGCGGCCATCTGGCGCACGTTCAGCCAATTGCGCACCGCCAGGTGGTGGTAGTCGGTCGACAGTTCGCAATGCACGC
Organism: Rhizobacter sp.; assembly: GCA_031396425.1. Classification (GTDB taxonomy): domain Bacteria; phylum Pseudomonadota; class Gammaproteobacteria; order Burkholderiales; family Burkholderiaceae_C; genus JAEMQF01. The sequence continues at coordinate 4,519 of JANNKS010000638.1, forward strand.
CGTCGGCGAGCAGGTCGCTGCGCATGTTGGTCACCGTTTCGCGCAGCGCGAATTCACGCCAGTGGCCGGCGCGTTTCAATTCCGGGAACGTGATGCCGGCGAGAAAGACTGCGTAAAGCTCCAGAGTGCGGTGGTTGCGCTTGGGTGTCAGGTTCGCACACAGGAATTCCACCTGTTCGTGCAGCGACTCAACCAGACGGCGGAAGAACTTTGCGTCCAGCGGCGCCACCGGCACAGCGTCGTGCCACGCGAAAGCGCGCAGGCTGTAGATCCAGTTCTGAACGCGCCGGCCGGTGACATCGGCGGCGATGAAGCCCGGCGGCGTGCTGACCATCCAGCCGTCGATCAACTGCGCCCATCGCTTCGCATAGCGCGCCTTGCCGGTCGTCAGGTAGGCGCGCGCAAGGCCGGCAGCGTAGTAGAACTTGTGCAGCAGGATGTGCCACTCGACGTCTGCACTCGGGTTGTCGAGCCAGGCCAGCGGCTCGGCGAGTGCATGGGTCTCGCCATTGAATTCGAAGCGGCCTGCCAGCACCGCGTCGATCTTCGCCGCGGTGCACTCGTCTTCGTCGACGACCAGGTCGATGTCGACACCGCGGCGCGAGCGAAAGTGCCCCAGCAGCTCCGCATCGGTCAGGCGCGCCCGAGCGGTATCGAAAATGGCGGCCGGGTCGTTGCCCACCGCATCGTCATCGGTGGCTTCATCCATCACGAGGGAAGCGTCGGACAGGTTCATGCGCGGGCCTGGGACGTGGCACCGGTCGCCGACGGCGCAGCACCCGGGCCGGTTTCGAGCTCGCGGCAGAACAGATCACGCAACGCCAGCGTGGTGCGGCGCGAGTCGAACCTGTCGCAGATGCGTGCACGGCCGGCGCGGGCGAGCCGGGCGTGCAGCGTGTCGTCCTCGATCACGCGTTGCAGCGCGAGCGCCAGCGCCGATACGTCGCGCGGCTCGACCAGCAGGCCGTGCACATCGTCGTCGATGAACTCCGGAATGCCCGAAATGCACGTCGAGACGACCGGCACGCCCATCGCCATCGACTCGGCGAGCACGTTGGGAAACCCATCGCGGTCGCCGTCCTCCATGATCTGGCAGGGCAAGGCAAACGCGCGCGCCTGGGCGTAGATGCGTCGCAGTTCGTCCTGCGCCACTGCGCTGCGCAGGTGCACCTGGTTGGCGAGGCCGCGCTGCTCGATCAGGCGCTGAATCGCGGCATGGGCACTGCCGGTTTCGCCCACGATCAGGCAGCGAAACACCGCGCCGGCGTCGCGCAGCCGGGCGCACGCCTCGACCAGGTGGTCGAAGCCCTTCTTCTCGACGAAGCGGCCCACCGACAGGATCAGCGGCCGGGCGTCGCCGTCTTGCGGAACTTTGCCTTCGGCGGGAGCGAACCAGTCGGTGTCCAGCCCATGATAGATCGCGTGCACTTCGTCGGGCCGGGAATGGCGCGCACGCAGCACCTGGGCGTTCGCGCAGGTGCAGGTGGCGACGAACTGGGAGGCGCCCAGCTTGCGCTCGAGCAGTCGGCCGGGGTTGAGTTCGGCCTGGTAGATGTCTTTGGCGTGCGCGGTAAAGCTGAAGGGGATGCCGGTCAGGCGGCTGGCGAACCAGGTGATCGTGGCCACACCGTGGCAGAAATGGCCGTGCAGGTGTTGCACGTCGTCGGCGCGTTGCAGCGCGGCGGCAATCTCGCCGGCTTGCAGAAACTCCTTGATGAAGACTTTGCGCGGCCAGTGGCGCCACGTC
>JANNKS010000674.1:0-19366 GCA_031396425.1 Rhizobacter sp.
TGATCTTTTCGCTGTTGTACTGGGCCATCAGGTTCGCAGGGCCGATCTTGTAGGAACCGGCGACATTGACGGTCTTGAACTCCTGGCTGCCGGTCAAGTTCACATCCTGGTTGCCAACCGCTGCCGCGATGTTGACCGGGCCAGCCGCGAAGCCGACTCGCCCGCCCGTGTACTTCTGGCCAGCGACGCCTTCTGACGGCGCCACCATGACCTGCCCGTACACGCCACCCAGTGCAGGCAGGAAATAGCCCAGGGTGTTGTTGTCGCGCACATAGGTCGTTTGGCCGGAGAACCGGGCAACGTTCAGCGAAGAAGCGGCGCCGTTGGTGCCGAACGGATCGAAAATCGTCATGTTCCAGAACGACGGCGTGTAGTCACGGCCGAGGCGCAGTTCGCCGAACCCGCCCATCAGGCTGACCGTCGAACGGCGACGCCATTGTTGGCCCGCAGCGGTGCCGTCATCGCCGGTCATCCCGCCTTCGAGGTGAAAACCGGCCTTCAGGCCGCCACCGAGGTCTTCAACGCCGCGAAAGCCGAGGCGCTCGCTGTTGATGCCGCTGGTGCCCATCGACTTGCGATTTCCCGCGCCGTCATTCTTCGTGTAACGCAGGTTCATGTCGACGATACCGAACAACGTGACCGACGATTGAGCCGTGGCGACACTGGTGAATGCGCCCAGCACTGCCAGAACGAGCAGAGATTTTTTCATTGCAACTATCTCCTAGGTTGAATAAGAGGTCCTGATCGCGAAATGTTTGCCCGGCTGGGCTGATCAGGCCGAACCCCCTCAGCGGAAGTTGGCGCTATTGCACCAGACCCCCCCACTGCTTGCCAAGGATTGCCGGACAAATGAGGCTTTTATGTTGTCTGGGCACAACGACTGGTTACGCTCGGGGAGTCCCCTCGGGCGGAGCGCGTTGATATGTGGCGTCAGGTTTAATCCAGTCTATTGGCGAACGCGTAAGCTGCTAGCAACCTACCGGTTTGGCATCGTCAATCATGGATCGCTTCTTAGTCACCCTGGACAACGCACTGCGAACGCTGTCTGGTACCAGCCACGCGTCGCGGCCTTGTCCAGTGCCACCCTCACCGGGAGAGCCACTCGATGATGCACAACGACGTCTCAGCGGCGCCCTGATGCGCGTGAACCAGGTGGGTGAAGTCTGCGCGCAGGCGCTCTACAACGCCCAGGCGCTGGTGACCCACGACCCGGCCCTGAAGCGCCAGTTCGAGGCCGCGGCGCGCGAAGAAACCGACCACCTCGCCTGGACGCAGCAACGCCTGGTTGAACTCGGCGCCCACACCAGCTGGCTCAATCCGCTGTGGTACGCGGGCGCGTTCGGCATCGGCCTGCTGGCCGGCCGCGCCGGCGACGGCGTCAGCCTGGGTTTCGTGGTTGAGACGGAACGCCAGGTCGAGCAGCACCTTCAGGGGCACCTGGAGCGGCTGCCGGCCGCAGACTCGGCGTCACGCGTGATCGTGGCGCAGATGCAGGCCGATGAAGCCCGCCACGCAGCCCAGGCCCGAAGCGCCGGCGCGGTCGAACTGCCTGGCGCCGTGCGTGGCGTGATGAAGTTGGCCGCGCGCGTCATGACGCGGACTGCCCACTACCTCTGAGCGTCGCACCGGGCTCAACCCGGCAGGATTTCGAAGCTGGTCGTGATCTGCGCCGTCTTGGCCAGCATGATGCTGGCCGAGCAGTATTTGTCGTGCGAAAGTTTGATGGCGCGCTCCACTGTGGCATCGGTCAGGCCCGGGCCGCTGACCGAAAAGTGCATGTTGATCTTCGTGAACACCTTCGGGTCAGCGGGCGCGCGCTCTGACGTGACGGCGACGCGACACGAGCGCACATCGTGCCGGCCGCGTTGCAGAATCAGCACCACGTCATAGGCGGTGCAGCCCGCCGTGCCGGCGAGCACGGTTTCCATCGGCCTGGGTGCGAGGTTGCGGCCACCGCCGTCGGGCGCGCCGTCCATCATCAGCACATGGCCGCTGCCGGTCTCGGCGACAAAGCCCATGCCGGTGGCCGGGACCCAATTGACTGTGCAATCCATCGAGCGCGCTCCTCGCAAGATCAACAACTCCTGGGTATTGTGCAACTCGTCACGAGCTGGCCCGCGCGCAAGCGAAATATGTGGCCGCGCAATATTGCGGCGCAGCATTGCTGCAGCTAAACTTCGCTCATTGGGGTTGTGATGCGAGAGGGCACCAACCCCGGATGATTGTCTCCTCCACCTCCTCCATTGGTGGATTCAGCCCAAGTCAGCAATGTCTTGGGCTGTTTTTCTTGGGCGGCTCAGTTGCATCGCGGTCTGCAGCGCGCCGTATGATCCGCGGCCACGCACAGCGCGCCTAGCCGGAGACCACCACCGTGGGTCAGCGTCCCAGTTCGTTCCCAACCGCCCGCAAACTCGGTGCCGGGCTGTCACTGTCGGACTACCTGCAAAGAATCCTGACCGCCAAGGTGTACGACGTGGCGATCGAGACGCCGCTGGAGCCGGCCAGGAACCTGTCACGGCGCCTGGGCCACCACGTGTTCTTGAAGCGCGAAGACCAACAGCCGGTGTTCAGCTTCAAGCTGCGTGGGGCCTACAACCGCATGGCCCACCTGAGCGCGGACCAACTCAAGCGCGGGGTCATCTGCGCCTCGGCAGGCAACCACGCACAAGGCGTAGCGCTCGGCGCTCGACGGCTGGGCTGCCGCGCCACCATCGTGATGCCAGTCACCACGCCAAAGGTGAAGATCGACGCGGTGCGCGCACTTGGCGGCGACGTCACCCTTTTCGGCGACAGCTATTCTGACGCTTACGTGCACGCCAAGACCCTGGAGGCGCAGCAAAGCCTGACCTTCGTGCACCCGTTCGACGACCCGGACGTGATCGCAGGGCAAGGCACGATCGCGATGGAAATGCTGCGCCAACACCAGGGGACCATCGACGCGGTGTTCGTCGCGATCGGCGGCGGCGGGCTGGTTTCCGGAGTTGGGGCGTACATCAAGGCGGTGCGCCCCGAGATCAGGGTGATCGGCGTGCAGATGACCGACTCGGATGCGATGTTGCGCTCGGTGAAGGCGGGCAAGCGCGTGCAGTTGACCGACGTCGGCTTGTTTGCCGACGGCACGGCCGTGAAGCTGGTCGGCGAAGAGACGTTTCGCCTGGCCCGCGCGCTGGTGGACGAATTCATCGTCGTCGACACCGACGCGGTCTGCGCCGCCATCAAAGACGTGTTCCAGGACACACGCAGCATCCTCGAGCCGTCCGGTGCGATGGGCGTCGCCGCCATCAAGCAGTACTCGCAGTCGCATGGGTCCAAAGGGCAGACCTTGGTGGCGATCACGTGCGGCGCGAACATGAACTTCGACAGTCTGCGCTTCGTCGCCGAACGTGCCGAGGTCGGTGAGGAACGCGAGGCCTTGTTTGCGGTGACGATTCCAGAGGAGCGCGGCAGCTTCAAGCGGTTCTGTGAATTGATCGGCCCGCGTTCGGTGACCGAGTTCAACTACCGCATTTCGGATGCGAGCCAGGCCCATGTGTTCGTGGGTCTGTCAACCCTGCGCCGAGACGAGGTCGACAAGCTCGCGCGAAATTTCGTCCGGCACGGGTTTGCTGCGCTGAACCTGACCGATGACGAACTCGCGAAACAGCACCTGCGCCACATGGTCGGCGGCCGCAGCGAGCTCGCCAAGGATGAACGGCTGTACCGCTTCATCTTTCCCGAACGGCCGGGCGCGCTGATGCGGTTCCTCTCCAGCATGCATCCGGGCTGGAACATCAGCCTGTTCCACTACCGCCACCAGGGCGCCGACTACGGTCACATTCTGGTGGGCATCCAGGTTCCGCGCACGGACAGAAAAGCGTTCCGTGACTTCCTGCAAGGGCTGGCCTACCCCTGTACCGACGAAACCGACAACCCGGTCTACCATCTGTTCCTGCGCTGACGTTTCGCGCGGCGAACTCTTAGGTCACACTCGCGTTTCAGCCTGCCCTGCCACCCTGCATGTCACTCAACCGCTCAATCATTTCGCCCACCAACAACCCGTTGTTGGAACAGGCCTTGCGCGACAAGCTCAAGCGGCGCGCAGAAGCGGCCGGCAGCCTGGGTGAGCTGGAGCCGCTCGCGGTTCGGCTTGGCCTGATTCAAAACTCGTTGAAACCACGTTTCCGCGCCCCGCAGATCGCCGTGTTCGCCGCCGACCACGGGCTGGCGGTTGACGGTGTGGGCGACGCCGGCACGGCGTCGACCGCGAAGGTGGTCGGCAGCCTGATGGCGTCGAAGTTGCCGCTGTCGGTGTTCGCCCACATTCAGGGACTCGAACTGTCGGTGGTTGATTGCGGGGTGGCCGAATCGGTGGCACCTCACCCGCGCCTGCTGGCACGCAAGATTGCGCACGGCACCCGCAACGCGCGGGTCACTGCAGCGATGTCGCTGGCAAATGCGCATGCCGCGATCCGCGCCGGTATGGAAATCGCCGACTCACTGCCCGGCAATGCGATTGCCTGCGCCGGCATCGGCGTCGGCTCGCACGAAAGCGCCGCACTGGTGATGTCGCGCCTGTCCGACCTGAAGTTGCGCGACATGTTGATCTCGGGCGGGCCGATGAAACAAGACGACCTGGCGCACCTGCTCGTCGTGCTTCAAGGCGCTCAAGGTCGGCACAAGGATGCGGTCGACCCCGTTGAAGTGCTGGCCGCATTCGGGGGTTTCGAGATCGCGATGATGGTCGGCCTGATGCTGGTGGCGGGCAGCAAGCGGCATTTGCTGATCGTCGACGGCGTACCGGCCTGCGCGGCCCTGATGGTCGCTTCGCGCATCGCGCCCGCGATCACCGACTACAGCGTTTTTACCCGCAGCCACAGCCACCAGGGCCTGGACCATGTGTTGACCGCGCTGAACGCGTCGGCGCTGTTGGAGATCGGCATGCAAAGCACCGACGGCACCGGCGCCACCCTGGCGTGGCCGCTGGTGCGCAGTGCAGCGGCGCTGCTGAGTGAAGTCGCTGAAGGCGAAGAACCCGGCCCGACCTTGCCTGGTCCGCTCACCACCGGCAATCCGACCAATATTCGGTAGCCTCCACAGGCGGCGGCGGAAGCCCTCCGGGATCAGCAACGTACCCGCGGCCGAGCGGCGCTCAGACCTTGAAGTCGTAGTCAATCACGACCGGGGCGTGGTCGCTGAAGCGTTGTTCCAGGTAGATGTGCTCACGCTGCGCCGTGGCTGCAATGGCAGGGCTGGCCAGGTGATAGTCGAGCCGCCAACCCACGTTGTTGGCCCAGGCCTGCCCGCGGTTGCTCCACCAGGTGTATTGCTCTGGCGCCGAGTTCAGGGTTCGGAACACGTCGACCAGGCCCAGCGAGTCCAATGTGTGGGTCATCCAGGCACGCTCTTCCGGGGTGAAGCCGCTGTTCTTCTGATTGCTCTTCCAGTTCTTCAGGTCGATTTCCTTGTGCGCGATGTTCACGTCGCCAACCAGGATGAACTCGCGTTCGGCCTTGAGCCTGCGAAGGTGGGTCGTCATCTTCGCCAGGAACCGGAACTTGGCCTGCTGACGATCCTCGCCGCTCGAACCGCTCGGGAAGTAGCAGCTGATCACGCTGAACTTGGTGAAACGTGGCCGCTTGGGGTTGTCGAAGCGCAATTCGACGCAGCGGCCTTCGGCGTCAAATTCACGCGAACCGATTCCAGCAATCACTTCAGTGGGTCGGTGGCGAGAATACAGCCCGACCCCCGAATATCCCTTCTTTTGCGCGAAATGGAAGTGGCCCGTCATGCCCGCCACATTGGAAAAGCGCTCGGCAATGTCAGGCGCCTGCGCCTTGACTTCCTGCACGCCCATACAATCCGCGCTCAGGCGTTCGGCCCAGTTCTCGAAGCCTTTGGTCGAAGCTGAGCGAATGCCGTTCAGGTTCAGCGTAACAAGACGAAACACCGGATTCTCCAGCTCATGAACGCCGGCGCAACGATCGACACCCTGGCGCACGAGTTCGTGAAGTTTGCTGTCGAAACCGGGGTGCTCCGGTTCGGTGAATTCAAGACCAAGGCCGGCAGACTTTCGCCCTACTTCTTCAACGCCGGCCACTTTGACGATGGCGCCAAACTCGGACGCCTCGCGGAATTCTATGCGCGCCGATTGCTTGCCTCGGCACTGCCATTCGACATGCTGTTCGGCCCGGCCTACAAGGGGATTCCGCTGGCTGCGGCCGTCGCCATCGAACTGGCACGGATGGGCCGCAACGTGCCATTCGCCTACAACCGCAAGGAAGCGAAGGACCATGGTGAAGGCGGTGCTCTGGTCGGCGCCCCGATGGTGGGCCGCGTTCTCATCCTCGATGACGTCATTTCAGCTGGAACATCGGTGCGTGAATCGGTCGCCTTGATCCGCTCCGCCGGTGCCCAGGCTGTGGGGGTCGCGATCGCCCTGGATCGGCAGGAAAAGGCTGCGCAGACGGGCCAGGACGGGGGCAGGTCGGCAGTGCAGTTCGTCACACACGAGTTGCAAATGCAGGTGGTCTCGATTGCGACGCTGGCAGACTTGCTGCAATACTTGAGCGTGACTTCCGATGCGACGCTCAGCGCGCATTTGCCGCGGGTCGCCGAATACCGACATCGATACGGAGTGTGATGGGGATGAGCGACAAGAGGGTCACCGCGTTTGGCGCAACCGCGATCGCATTGCTGGTGACCCACGCCTTCGCGGCAAGCATCTACCAATGCACCGACGCGACAGGGAAGAAACTCACCTCCGACCGGCCTATCGCAGCGTGTTTCGACCGCGAGCAGCGTGAGTTGCGCCCCGACGGATCGGTGAAGCGGCTCGTCCCGCCCACGATGACTGCCGAAGAACGCAACGAACTCGAACTCCGAGATCGTGCCGAGTCGGCCAAACGCGTCGGCGTGAAAGACGCCGTGCGGCGCGACCGGTTGCTCGCCACTCGTTTCCCGAACGAGGCCGTGCACAAGAAGGCACGCGAAGTCGCATTGAATGACGCGCGCCGGGCGGTCCAGCTCTCCGAGGCGCGCCTTACCCTGTTGACGACCGAGCGCAAGCCGTTGCTCGACGAATCGGAGTTTTACGTCGGCAAACAGCTTCCGCCCAAACTCAAGCAGGCGCTCGACGCCAATGACGCGGCGACCGATGCGCAGCGTTCTCTGCTGCAGAACCAGCAAGAAGAAATCGTGCGCATCAACGCCAACTTTGACGCCGAACTTGAGCGCCTGCGGCGGCTTTGGGGTGGTGCAGCCCCTGGCGCGGCGGCGGTGCACTCCGTTTCGACAACGCCCGGCGCCAGCAGCGCAGCATCAGCACCCAGCAAGACGGCTTCGAACTGAGCCGTGCTCGCCGCAGGGGTGGCGCCCTAACCGAGCTTGGAGCGCAACAGGTCACTGACCTGCGTCGGGTTAGCCTTGCCTTTGCTTGCCTTCATCACCTGCCCGACCAAGGCATTGAAGGCCTTGTCTTTGCCGGAACGGAATTCCGCCACCGATTTCGGGTTGTTCACCAGCACTTCGTCGATGGTGCGGGACAGCTCTTCGCTGTCGCCGCCTTGGCGCACACCCAGCACATCGATCAGCGCGTCAAGGTCCCGGCCCGGTTCACGCCACAGCGCGTCGAAAACCAGCCTGGCGCCGTTGTTGGACAGCGTGCCGTCGGCAATTCGCGCGACCATCGCCGCCAGTGCCCGAGGTGGCAGGCCACACGCCTCGATGCCCAAGCCATCCTGGTTGAGACGGCGTGACACCTCACCCATCAACCAGTTCGCCACCAGCTTGGGCTGGCCGCCGGCCAGCGTTGCGGCTTCAAAGTAGGCGGCGAAAGCCTTGCTCTGAGTCATCAACGCACAGACTCGCGCCGGCAGCTCGTAATCACGCTGAAATCTGAGTGCCAAGGCACGTGGCAATTCAGGCATGCCGGCGCGAACCCGCGCAATCCACTGCGGGGCAATCACCAGCGGCGGCAGATCCGGATCGGGGAAATAGCGATAGTCGTGCGCATCTTCCTTGCTGCGCATGGCGCGTGTTTCGCCGGTGTCCGGGTTGAACAGCACGGTCGCCTGCTGAACCTTCCCGCCATCTTCGATCAGGTCGATCTGCCACTGCACTTCAAAATCGACCGCCTGCTGGAGGAATTTGAAACTGTTCAAGTTCTTGATTTCCCGGCGTGTGCCGTACGGCGCCCCGGGTTTGCGCACCGAGACGTTGGCGTCACAGCGAAAGCTTCCTTCTTGCATGTTGCCGTCACAGATGCCGAGCCAGACGACCAAGGTGTGCAGCGCCCGCGCGTAATCCACCGCCTCGAGGCTGCTGCGCATGTCGGGTTCGGTGACGATTTCGAGCAGGGGTGTACCGGCGCGGTTCAGGTCGATGCCGGTCTGCCCCGCATAGTCTTCATGGAGCGACTTGCCGGCGTCTTCTTCAAGGTGTGCCCGGGTCAGCCGTACCGTTCGCACGCCTTCTTCGAAGGCAAACTCCAGTTCGCCGCCTTGCACCACCGGAATCTCGTATTGGCTGATCTGGTAGCCCTTGGGCAGGTCGGGGTAGAAATAGTTCTTGCGCGCAAAGATCGACAGCGGCGCCACCTTGGCATCGACCGCCAGACCGAACAGGATCGCAAACTCCACCGCGCCGCGGTTCATCACGGGCAAGGTGCCCGGCAGGGCCAGGTCAACGGCGCAGGCCTGCCGGTTCGGCGCGGCTCCGAATGCGGTGGGTGCACCGCTGAAGATCTTCGACCGGGTGGCCAGTTGGGCGTGCGTTTCGATGCCGATGACGACTTCGTAGCCCCGAATCAGCGCTGAGTTGCTCATCGCGCTAGTACCCCGGCGGCAATGACGCATGCCAGTCGGTGGCCTGCTGGAAAGCGTGCGCCGCGTGCAGCAGCGCAGCCTCCTGAAAATAGTCGCCCACCAGTTGCAGCCCCACCGGCATGCCGCCCTCGCCGGTGCCGGCGGGAAGGCTCATGGCCGGCAGTCCGGCCAGGCTGGCGGGCAGCGTGAAGATGTCAGCGAGGTAGTTGGCCACCGGGTCGGCGCTCTTGGTACCCAACTTCCACGCCACAGTGGGTGCGACCGGCCCGGCAATCACGTCGCACTGGCGGAAGCAGGCCTGAAAGTCATCGGCAATCATGCGACGCAGTTTCTGCGCCTGAAGGTAGTAGGCGTCGTAGTAACCATGGCTCAACACGTAGGTGCCGATCATGATGCGCCGCTTCACTTCCGCGCCGAAACCCTCGCTGCGGCTCTTCTTGTACATGTTGAGCAGATCGCCATATTCATTGGCGCGGTGACCAAACCGAACCCCATCGAAGCGGCTCAAGTTGGAGCTCGCCTCAGCGGGGGCAATGATGTAGTAGACGGGTATTGACAGTTCGGTGCGCGGCAGGCTCACATCGAGCAGGGTAGCCCCGAGCCGCTCGAACTCGCGGAGGGCGGCGCGCACCGCCCCCGCCACGTCCGCAGCCGATGCCGCGGGGAAGAATTCGCGAGGCAGTCCGATGCGCAGGCCCTTCAGGGGTTGTGCGGCAGTGGCCTGCGCACGCGCCGACAGCATGCCTGCGCAAAAATCCTGCGCGGGGCGTTGGGCGCTGGTGGAGTCGCGTTCATCAAAACCGCTCATCGCGCTGAGCAACAAGGCACAGTCTTCGGCACTGCGGGCCAGCGGGCCTGCCTGGTCAAGGCTGGAAGCGAAGGCGATCATCCCGTAGCGCGAGCACACCCCGTACGTCGGCTTGATGCCGGTGATGCCCGTGAAGCGGGCCGGCTGACGAATCGAGCCCCCGGTGTCGGTCCCGGTCGCAGCTGGCATCAGGCGCGCCGCCACTGCGGCCGCCGACGCGCCCGATGAACCACCAGGCACTCGCGCCGGGTCCCAGGGGTTCCTGACCAAACCATAGGCGGAGTTTTCATTGCTCGAGCCCATCGCGAATTCGTCGCAGTTGAGCTTGCCCAGCGTGACGACACCCGCGCGCGATAGCTGCGCGACCACGGTGGCATCGAACGGGCTCGCGTAGCCCTCGAGCATCCTTGAGCCTGCCGTGGTGGGCCAATCGCGCGTGACGAAGATGTCCTTGTGGGCAAGCGGCAAACCCAGCAAGGGGCCGGCCTCGCCTTTGGCGCGCCGCGCATCGGCGGCGCGCGCTTGCGCCAGCGAGAGTTCGGGGTCGCTGCTGAGCATCACTCCCAGTGAAGCGTGCATCGCAAGCCGCGCCAGCAGGTGTTCAGTGATTTCAACGCTGCTCACCTCGCGCGCTGCCAGAGCGTCGCCGAGTTGCCTGACGCCCTGTTCGTGCAGGGCTTTCATTCCATCACCTTCGGCACCAGGTAGAGCCCGTCTGCCAACGCCGGGGCGCTGCGCTGGTTGAGCTCACGCTCATCGACCTCTGTGACCACATCCTTGCGCAGGCGCAGGCTCATCTCCTGCACCGCCGAGAGAGGTGTGTAGAGCGGCTCGACACCACTCGTGTCGACGGCGCTCATCTGTTCGACGATCGAAAAAAAACCGTTCAGCTGCGAAAGCATCGCCGTTTGTTCCGCGCCAGAGAGTTCCAGCCGCGCCAGGTGCGCAATGCGGCCAACGTCATCAGGGGTCAATGCCATGCAGTTTGTTGCTTCATTGAGGCCGCAGCAGGGCGTCTGCGGCAGGGCTTGCGGTATTATCCCTGGTTATCCACAACCCCTGAGCGCGCTCGCAAGTGATTGATTTGCCTGCGCGAAGCGAGGGTTGGGGTCAGTACTTTTGTGCGACCTGCCTGTGCGGTCGTTCACGACCAGCCGCTCATCTGCCCGCCCATGCTTGCATCCTTTCGGCGTCACTTTTCAACTGATCTTGCCATCGACCTCGGAACGGCCAACACGCTGATCTATGTGCGTGGCAAGGGCATCGTTCTGGACGAGCCCTCCGTGGTGGCGATCCGCCACGAAGGCGGCCCGCACGGCAAGAAGACGATCCAGGCCGTGGGCACCGAAGCCAAGGCCATGCTGGGCAAGGTGCCCGGAAACATCGAGGCGATCCGCCCGATGAAGGACGGCGTGATCGCCGACTTCACCGTCACCGAGCAGATGCTCAAGCAGTTCAACAAGATGGTGCACCCGCGGTCGATCTTCCGGCCCAGCCCGCGCATCATCATCTGTGTGCCCTGTGGCTCGACGCAGGTCGAGCGCCGCGCGATCCGCGAGTCGGCACTGGGCGCAGGGGCGTCCGAGGTGTACCTGATCGAAGAACCCATGGCGGCCGCCATCGGCGCGGGCCTGCCGGTCAGCGAAGCGAACGGGTCGATGGTGGTCGACATCGGCGGCGGAACCACCGAGGTGGGCGTGATCAGTCTGGGCGGCATGGTCTACAAGGGCAGCGTGCGTGTCGGCGGCGACAAGTTCGACGAGGCCATCATCAATTACATCCGGCGCAACTACGGCATGTTGATCGGTGAGCCCACCGCCGAGAGCATCAAGAAGAGCATCGGCAGCGCGTTCCCGGGCTCCGAGGTGAAGGAGATGGAAGTGAAAGGGCGCAACCTCAGCGAAGGCGTGCCGCGCAGCTTCACGATCAGCAGCAATGAAGTGCTGGAAGCCCTGACCGACCCGCTCAACCAGATCGTCTCGAGCGTGAAGAACGCACTCGAACAAACGCCTCCTGAGCTGGGGGCCGACATCGCCGAGCGCGGCATGATGCTCACCGGTGGCGGCGCCCTGTTGCGCGACCTGGACCGGCTGCTTGCCGAAGAAACCGGCCTGCCGGTCTTGGTGGCCGAAGACCCGCTGACCTGCGTCGTGCGCGGCTGCGGCATGGCGCTTGAGCGAATGGAGCGGCTCGGCGGGATCTTCACCTCCGAGTGACGAGTTTGAAGGCATCGCGTTGGCACGCGTCGCTCAGCCTGGCTCGCGCTTTACCGGGCCAAGCCTGATCATTTTTCTTGCCGAGCACGGCGCTCGCTGGCATGTCCCAAGGTAGCCTCGACAGAACCCCCCCGCCCTTCTTCCGTCAGGGGCCCTCGGCGTTGTCCAAGCTGGTGTTCTTCTCGGCGTTGGCATTGTTCCTGATGGTGGCCGACACCCGGCTGCAGGTAACCCAGCCGCTGCGCTCGGCGCTTGCCACGGTGTTGCACCCGATTCAGCGTGCGCTGCTCAAGCCGGTCGAACTGGGCCGCGGCGCCAGCGCGTATCTGATGGGCCTCGAGCGCGCCATGGCGGACGAGGAAGCGGCGAAGCGCGAGCTTGCGCGCCAGGCTGAACGAGCGTTACGGGTTGAACGACTTGAAGCCGAGAATCTGCACTTGCGTGGCCTGCTCGACATGCGTCCTGGCCTGAGCGTTCGCTCCCAACCGGCCCAGGTGCTGTATGAAGCGAGCGACCCCTACACGCGCAAAGTGATCATCGACCGCGGCACGACCGAGGGCGTCGGCCTGGGCTCGCCGGTGATCACAGAGGCAGGCGTTCTCGGGCAAGTCACGCGCGCCTACCCTTACTCGAGCGAGGTCACGCTGCTCACCGACAAGGACGCCGCCATTCCGGTGCTGAACGCCCGCAGCCAGGCGCGCAGTGCGGCTTTTGGCGGCCTGGGCGGGCTCGAATTGCGATTCATTGCGAGCAACGCCGACGTGCAGGTCGGCGACCGCCTGCTGACCTCGGGCGTGGACGGCGTCTACCCGAGCGGAGTGCCGGTGGCGACGGTGGCGCTCGTTGACCGCAAGCCCGATTCGGGCTTCGCCCGCATCGTGCTGACGCCAGCCGTCAAGTCCGACGGCGTGCGCCATGTGCTGGTGCTGGAGCCGGTCGGCCTGCAAATGCCGGTGCGCCCCGAGCCCGGGGCGGACGACGCGCTGGTGAATAAAAGTCGCAAGGGGGCGCGAAAATGACGGCCTACCTCGAGAGGGCAACCCGGTGATCCTGCCACGCGGCGACGATCAGCTCCTGCTGCCGGTCAGGCCGTGGTTTGTCGGGCTGACCTTGCTGTTCGCGCTGGCCTTGAACCTGATCCCCCTGGGCCGTGCCGACGTGCGGCCGGACTTCCTGGCGCTGGTGTTGGTGTTCTGGAACGTCAACCAGCCGCGTCGGGTGGGGGTCGGGTTGGCATTTGTGTTCGGTCTGATGATGGACGTGAATTCCGGTGCCTTGCTCGGCCAGCACGCCCTGGCCTATACCCTGCTGAGCTTCTTCGCGGTGACCATTCATCGCCGTTTGAGCGTCTTCACGCCGGCTGCCCAGGCGGTGCAATTACTGCCGCTGTGGTACGCGGCGCATGCCGTGTCGGTCATCATTCGCATGGCCGCAGGTGATGCGTTTCCGGGCTGGCAGGTCTTTCTCGCGCCGATGCTGGAATCGCTGCTTTGGCCGGTGGTCAGCTGGTTGTTGCTGGCGCCGCAAAGGCGCGCGCCCGACCCCGATTTGAACCGCCCGCTATGACCGAGCTGAAAGACATCGAGCTGGATCTGTCGCGCTTTCGCACCCGGGTAGGTGCGGCGGCAGCGTTCGTTCTGCTGGCCTTCGGCTTGCTTGGTGCGCGCCTGGCCTACCTGCAGGTGTTCAAGTACGAAGAACTAGCCGCGCAGGCCGAAAGCAACCGCACCGCGGTGGCACCGATCGTGCCCAACCGAGGCATGATCGTCGACCGCAACGGCATCGTTCTTGCCAACAATTATTCTGCCTACACGCTCGAAATCACCCCAGCCAAGGTGGTCAATCTCGATCGCTTGATCGACGAGCTGGCGCAGGTGGTCGAGATCCAGAATCGCGACCGCAAGCGGTTCCGGCGCCTGCTGGAAGAAAGCAAGAACTTCGACTCGCTGCCGATTCGCACCAAGCTGAGTGACGAAGAGGTGGCGCGCTTTCTGGCACAGCGCTTTCGCTTCCCGGCTGCCGACGTGAAGGCAAGGTTGTTCCGCAACTACCCCTTCGGCGAGGTCAGCAGCCACTTGCTCGGCTACATCGGCCGCATCAACCCGGCGGAGAAGGAAAAGCTCGACGAATCCGAGGATGCCACCAACTACCGAGGCACCGAGTACATCGGCAAACTCGGCGTCGAACAGAGTTATGAAGCCGAGCTCCATGGGCTCACGGGCGTCGAAGAGCTTGAAACCAGCGCCGGTGGGCGCGCGGTGCGGCGCCTCAAGAGCAAGCCCGCGACGCCGGGCAACATGCTCATGATGTCGGTGGACATCCGCCTGCAGGCGCTCGTGGAAGACATGTTCGGCGACCGGCGTGGCGCCCTGGTGGCCCTGGACCCACGCAATGGAGAAGTGCTGGCCTTGGTGAGCAAACCCACCTTCGACCCGAACCTGTTCGTCGACGGAATCGACGGCGATTCCTGGCGCGAGCTGAATGAGTCACCCGACAAGCCGCTGCTCAACCGCGCGCTGCGCGGCACCTATCCACCGGGTTCGACGTTCAAGCCATTCATGGCGATGGCCGCCTTGAACACGGGCAAGCGTGGCCCGAACCAGGTGATCTTCGACGGTGGCACCTTCGTGTTCGGCAACCACACCTTTCGCAGCCACGACGACAAGGGGCTGGGGCAGGTGGACATGGCGCGGAGCATCATCAAGTCGAGCAACGTCTACTACTATTCGCTCGCCAACGAACTCGGCGTCGACCTGATGCACGAGCAGCTCGACCCGATGGGTTTCGGGCGCAAGACCGGTATCGACATCGATGGTGAGGTGACCGGCCTGCTGCCCTCGACCGAATGGAAACGGCGCGCCTTTCGCACGCCCGAGCAACAACGCTGGTACGCAGGCGAGACGATTTCATTGGGCATCGGCCAGGGTTACAACAGCTTCACGATGCTTCAATTGGCCAGCGCGACCGCGACCGTGGCCACCGGCGGCCTGCGATTCAAGCCACGCCTGGTGCGTGAGATCGAAGATGTGGTCACGCATGACCGCAAACGCGTTGCGAGTGACGCCTTGTCGCCCCTGCCGTTCAAGCCGGAACACGCCGAAATCATCCAGCGCGCGATGTACGGCGTGACCCAGGAAGGCACGTCGGTGCGCTCGTTCAGCGGCGCCAAGTACAAGAGCGGCGGCAAGACCGGCACGGCGCAGGCGGTGGGCATCAAGGCGAACGAGAAGTACAACGCTTCGAAGATGGACGAGTACAAGCGGGACCATTCGCTGTACATCGCCTTTGCGCCGGTCGACGCGCCGACGATTGCGCTGGCCGTCGTGGTTGAAAACTCCGGTTTCGGCTCGGAAGCTGCGGCGCCCATCGCGAGGCGCATCTTCGATTTCGTGCTGCTCGGGGTGGCACCCAGCGAAGAGGATATGGCGGCCACCCGCATCGGAAAGTCGGGTGCACCCACCGGAAAGCCGCGCAGTGCAGCTGAGTGGCCCTTGCCGGGTGTCATTTCCATTCTTGGCAGTGCGACAGCAGCGGCGCACGATGGCACGCCCGCTGGCGGCCTCTCCGATTCACGCGGCAGCGCACTGCTGCTTTCTGCGGGGCTGCCGCCAGCCCCTGCAGCGCAACCGACTCGATCGCCGTTGGTCGGCCGCACGGCCTTGACGCCATGAGTGCCGTTTTCGAAGAACCTTCTCCCTGGCAGCGCATCAAGCCGGTCTTCACCGGGTTTGATGCACCGCTGCTGATCGCCATTTCGCTGCTTGCGGTCGCGGGCCTGATCACGATGTACTCGGCCGGATTCGACCACGGCTCGCGCTTCGCGGGCCATGCCAAGAACATGATGCTCGGCCTGCTGGTGCTTTTCGTGGTGGCGCAGATCTCGCCCCAACGTTTGATGGCATTGGCGGTGCCGCTGTACATGTTCGGGCTGGCGCTGCTGGTCGCCACCGCGGTGATGGGCATCACCAAGAAGGGCGCCACGCGTTGGCTCAACGTGGGCGTGATCATCCAGCCCAGCGAGATCTTGAAGATCGCGGTGCCCCTCGTGCTGGCGTGGTGGTTTCAGCGCCGCGAAGGGCACCTGCGGCTGATCGACTACGTCGTCGCCCTCGCACTGCTGGCAGTGCCGGTCGGGCTGATCGTCAAGCAACCCGATCTGGGCACCGCGATCCTCGTGCTGTCAGCCGGGTTGTACGTCATCTTCTTCGCCGGGCTGTCGTGGCGGCTGGTGATTCCGGCGCTGCTGATCGGCGTGCTCGCCGCAACGGCACTGGTGGTGTCGGAAGAACAGATTTGCCAGCCCGAAGTGAAGTGGCCACTCTTGCGTGACTATCAGAAGAACCGGGTCTGCACCCTGCTCGACCCCGGCGCCGACCCGCTGGGCAAGGGTTTTCACATCATCCAGGGGGTGATCGCCATCGGTTCGGGCGGGGTGTCGGGCAAAGGCTTCCTGAAGGGAACCCAGACCCACCTGGAATTCATTCCGGAACGCACCACCGATTTCATCTTCGCCGCTTACGCGGAGGAGTTCGGCCTGATGGGTTGTGCGGCCTTGCTGCTCGGCTTCACCTTCCTCATCATGCGCGGCCTGATGATCGCCGCCGAGGCGCCGACACTCTTCACGCGGTTGTTGGCGGGTGGCATCACGCTGAGTTTTTTCACCTATGCCTTCGTCAACATGGGCATGGTCAGCGGTGTGCTGCCAGTGGTGGGCGTGCCTTTGCCATTCATCAGCTATGGCGGTACGGCGATGGTTTCCCTTGGATTGGGGCTGGGCATCCTGATGGCCATCGCGAAGAGCCGCCGGTTCATGCAGAGCTGAAGCAATGCGCACAGTCATTGATCGCCCGCGCGCTTCAAGTGCCGGGTGCAACGTTCCTTTCAAAGTCGCGTCATGAACATCGGGATCGTCGGCATCGGCAACATGGGCTTTGCGATGGCAGCGCGCCTGCGGGAGCAGGGTTGGACGGTGGCGGTGCGCGACATCGATTCCGGCCGTGAGGCTGCAGCGCGTTCCCTCGGGGCGACGCTGTGCGCCACAACTGCCGAAGTGGCCGCGCGCAGTGACTGCGTCATCCTTTGCGTGGTCGATGCGCCCCAGGTCGAAGCCGTGCTGTTCGACCCGCAAAGCGGAGCGGCAGCGCAGCACACGCGGCCGTGCATTTTGTTGTGCCCGACGATCGCACCGAACGACGTGGAGGGATTCTCTGCACGCCTGGCTGAGCGTGGCCTCGCGTGCATCGAAGCGCCGATGTCGGGCGGTCCGGTGCGGGCCCGCGCCGGCCAGATGAGTCTGATGGTGGCCTGTGAAGATGCCTTGTTCGACCGCCATGCCGCCCTGCTTCACACCCTGGCCGACCCGGTGTTTCGAATTGGCCGCCGCCTTGGCGACGGTGCGCGAACGAAACTGGTCAACAACCTGCTCGCGGCGGTCAACCTGGCCGGCGCAGCCGAGGCACTTGCGCTGGCCGAAAAGATCGGGCTCGATGCGGCGCGCACACTCGATGTGATCGAGCGCTCCAGCGGGCAAAGCTGGATCGGCAGCGAACGCATGCGGCGCGCCCTCGTGGGTGATCTGGCGCCACGCGCCCACACCTCGCTGCTCAACAAGGACACTGGCCTCGCACTGGAAATGGCGAAGTCGGCCGGGTTCGATGTGCCGGTGGGTGAATCTGCTGCCGCCCTGTTCGCGCGCGCGTGCGCCGGCGGCCTGGCGGCCCACGACGACGCCAGTCTCTTGGCGCTGCTTCGCAGCACGCCGGGAGGGCGCGCGTAGCGGAGCTCAGCCGTGCACTGGCTGGACCGGGCCTTCGGCCTGCCCGGTCACCATCGGTCCATCTGCTTCCACGGCGTGGTGGGTTGTGGCTGCAGCGAACCGCAGCGTGAATCGCGCACCCGGCCCGAACGCGACCCCGGCCTGCTCACTCAAGCCCGGTCGATGGCGCAGGTTGGCATCGCTCAGGTCGATCTGGACCTCGTGCTGCAACGCAATTTCACGCACGATGGCCAAGCCCAGGCCGGAGCCGTCCACGCCGGTGCCCAGCGACCGATAAAACGGCTGGAACACCTGTTCACGCTCCGCCGGTGCGATGCCCGGGCCGGAATCTTCAACCTGCAGCACGACAACCTGGCCGAACGGGTCGTCGACCACGCGCACCGTGATCGTTCCCCCCGTGGGCGTGTACAGCAGCGCGTTGTCGACCAGATTGCGAATCAGTTCGCGCAGCAGCACCGGGTGCGCCAGAACCAACGGCCCTTGCGGGTGGCGCGCGCTGGCCGCGCTGTCGGGCCCTTCAAAACCGAGGTCGATGCGTTTTTCCAGCGAGCGGGGCACGAAGTCGAGCACCACCTCCGTGGCCAGATCGGCGAGGTTGAGCACTTCGCGCCGCGCCGAATGCTCCTTGTCTTCGGCGCGCGCCATCGCCAGAAGCTGGTTCACCATGTGCGCCGCGCGCTGGCTCGACAGCGCGATCTGCTGCAACGACTTCTTCAGCGCCTGCGGGTTGCGCTCGCCGGCATCGATCTCGCGTTCGGCCAGTTCGGCCTGGGTGCGCAGGCCGGCCAACGGCGTCTTCAGCTGGTGCGCCGCGTCGGCGAGGAAGTGCTTCTGGGCCCCGATCGACGTGTCCAGGCGTGCCAGCAGATCGTTGATCGCGCGCACCAGCGGCGCCACTTCCTCGGGGGCATCGAGTTCATCGATCGGGCTCAAATCGTTGCTTTCCCGATCGCGAATGCGCTGCTGCAGGCGATTCAGCGGCGCGATGCCCAGCGCCAGCGCCAGCCAGACCAACACCACGGCCAGCGGCAGAATGAGAAACTGCACCAGCACCATGCCCTTGATGACCTCGCGCGCCAGCTGCGATCGCTTCGACAGGGTTTCCGCCACCTGCACGAGGGGGGCTTCGGCACCCGGGCCGGCGGCGTCGACCCGCAACATCGCCACCCGAACTTCGGCACCATTGATCAGATCGTCGCGAAATCGCACCTCTCCGGCCGGCCCGATTTCTTCACTCCCCGGCACCGGCACCTGACGGTCGCCGCTCAGAAACTCGCCGCGCACGCCCAACACCTGGTAGTACACCTCGTCGGTGTCGTCGGCGCGCAGGATGTCGGAAGCGCTGGTGGCGAGGTTGAACCTGGCCATCGGCACGCCACGCCCATCCCTCGAAACCACCACGTAGCGCGCCAGCACGCGCGCCGTTTCGCCGAGTTCACGGTCGTAGGGTGCGTTCGCGATGCCCTGCGCGAGCAACCAGGTCAGCGTGACACCCAGCGGCCACAGCAACAGCAGCGGCGCGAGCATCCAATCCAGGATTTCCCCAAACAGTGAGCGTTGTTCGCGTCGATTCCCGGAGCCGAAGGGCATGGTGTGGTGGCAGTGCAGCCCGCTTTCGTTGCCCCGGCGCGCGACTCAGACAATGGTCAGGACGCAATCTTTTCAAGGCAATAGCCCAGCCCGCGCACGGTGGCGATGCGCACCGGCCCCTGCTCGATCTTCTTGCGCAGGCGGTGGATGTAGACCTCGATCGCGTTGTTGCTGA
>JANNKS010000675.1:0-4363 GCA_031396425.1 Rhizobacter sp.
GCTTACGAGGCGGGCCTTCGAAAGGCGGACGCAGACCGGCTGCTGGCGTCCGCCGAGGAAGCCCAGAAAAGCATGCCCGACGCGACGCTGAAGGCGCTGGTGAGCACATGCCACACCGAGGGTATGGCCTTGTTGGCCCAGGCCAACGCGGCCGAGCGTGCCGTCGTCAAAGGCGCGGCCCGTGCGCGGGTGAACCGAATTCGAAGCCAGGCAACGAAGCCGTAGGGCCTTGCGTGCCTGTCGTCCACAGGCCGCCTCGGCGCGTTGCGACCCTGATCCAACTCCACTTCGGCGTCGCCTGGCGCCCTTCCCCATGACTGATTTGCGAACGACTCCGGGTTCACCTGCTGCATTGATGGGCGCGCTGCGGAATCGCACCCGCTTGCAACGTGTCGGTTGGAGGCGCGTGTTCGCCGCCGGCCTGAGCACCGTGCTCGCGCTGGCATTGAGCGCCTGCGCGGCGCTGTCGGGCAGCGAGACCTTGCGCGTCAACGTGGTGGGTATCGAACCCCTGCAGGGGGAAGGCTTCTAATTGCGCTTTGCCGTCAAATTGCGCGCGCTGAACTCCGGCGAGGCGGCAATCGACTACGACGGGGTGGCGCTGGAGTTGGAATTGAACGGCAACGCGCTCGCGAGCGGCGTGAGCGCCCAGAAGGGCAGCGTGCCACGCTATGGCGAAGCGCTGTTCAGCGTGCCGGTGAGCATCTCGGCGATCGCGGCCCTGCGCCAGGCGCTGGGGTTTGCCGACGGCCAGAACCTCGACAAGGTACCCTATGTGCTGCGCGGCAAGTTGGCCCATGGTGCATTCGGGGCCATGCGCTTCACCGACGAAGGCAGCCTGCGTTGGCCACAGGGTGGCAAGGCGGGTGGCTAGACCTCCAGGCCGCTAATCCAAGGCGCGCACGGGTCAATTTCGCACCGTGCTGTTAGACTGATTTTATATACAGCTTCCCATGCCGCCCGCTGCCAAACGGCGGCGCGCAGCGGTGCCCGAATTCCCACCTTACACCGTCGCGGTGCGCAGCCTTTGCGAGTTCACTGCCAAGACCGGTGATCTCGATCTGCGCTTCACGCCGTCCCCAAGCTCGGCGCAGGGCATTGCGGGTCACAAGACCGTTGCGGCGCGTCGCAGCGCGACGTATCGGAGTGAAGCGTCGCTGAGCGGTCAGTACAGACACCTGCTCGTGCGCGGCCGCGCCGACGGCTTCGATGCGCAGCGGGCCCTGCTGGAAGAAGTCAAGACCTTCAGGGGCGACTTCACAGCCATTCCAATCAACCACCGCCAGCTTCACTGGGCCCAGGCGAAGGTCTATGGAGGGTTGCTGTGCCGTGAATTCGCGCTGCCCGAACTCACTGTGTCGCTGGTGTATTTTGACGTCGGCACCGAGCAGGAACATGTGCTGACACAGCAATGCAGCGCAACTGAGCTGGAGCGTTTCTTCGAACACCTGTGCGAGCGTTTTCTGCACTGGGCCGACCGCGAAATCGCGCACCGCAGAGAGCGCGACGCCGCACTCACCGAGCTGCGTTTCGTGCACCCATCGTTTCGCCCCGGCCAGCGCAGCCTCGCCGAAGCCGTGTTCCGCGCGGCGCGGGGCGGGCGCTGCCTGATGGCACAGGCGCCCACCGGCATCGGCAAGACGATCGCCACGATCTTTCCGGTGCTCAAGGCGTGCGCGACGCAAGAGCTCGACAAGGTGTTCTTCCTGACCGCCAAAGGTTCGGGCCGGCGCCTGGCGCTCGATGCGCTGGGAACGATACGCGCCAGCGTGCCGGCGCTGCCGCTGCGCGTGCTGGAACTGGTGGCACGCGAGAAGTGCTGCGAACACCCCGACAAGCAGTGCCATGGTGCGTCGTGCCCGCTCGCGAACGGCTTCTACGACCGTTTGCCCCAAGCGCGTGATGCCGCCGTGGCGGCACAGGCGACCGCGCCACTCGCCCAGCAGGCGTTGCGCGACGTTGCACTGGCACACCAGGTGTGCCCGTACCACCTCGGCCAGGAACTGGTGCGCTGGTGCGACGTGGTGGTGGGCGACTACAACCACTATTTCGACGCCAGCGCGCTGCTGCACGGCCTCAGCGCACTGAACCCATGGCGCGTCGCGGTGCTGGTGGACGAGGCGCACAACCTGGTCGAACGAGCGCGCGCGATGTACAGCGCAGGCCTCACAAGATCGCAGCTGCGCGCGATTCGTGCAGGGGCACCGGAATCGCTGAAACGGCCACTGACCCGTCTGCATCGCGCCTGGAACGCCGCGACGAAAGGCCAGCGCGAAACCTACCGGGTGCACGCAGAGCCACCTCGCGCGCTCGCGAAGGCGCTTCAGGAAGCCGCGTCGGCGATCGGCGATCACCTGGGCGAGCAACCCACGGGCGTGAATGGCGACCTGCTTCAGTTCTACTTCGATCTGCTCAAATTCAACCGCCTGCTCGACAGCTTCGGCGCACATTCGCTGTTCGACGCCTCGCTGGCGTCAACGCCCGCAGGGCGCGCCGGGCCCCGCACCGAGTCGACCCTGTGCGTGCGCAACGTGGTACCCGCCCCATTCCTCAAGCCCCGCTTCGCGGCGGCGCACACCACCGTGCTGTTCTCGGCCACACTGACACCGCAGCATTTCTACACCGACACGCTGGGCCTGCCCGACGACACCGTCTGGCTCGACGTCGACGCACCGTTCCACCCCGAGCAGCTCTCGGTGCGGATCGTGCAAGGCGTGTCGACGCGCTACGCCCACCGCAGCGCCTCGCTGGCTCCGGTGGCCGACCTGATGGCCGAGCAGTTTGAAACGCGTCCGGGCAACTATCTGGCCTTTTTCAGCAGCTTCGAGTACCTGGAGCAGGCGCTGCTCGCCTTCAACGCGCGCCACCCGGCCGTGTCGACCTGGCAACAGGGTCGGCGCCTGAAACAGGACGAACGGGAAACGTTCCTCGCACGTTTCACCCACGACAGTCAAGGCATCGCCTTCGCCGTGCTCGGCGGCACGTTTGCCGAAGGCATCGACCTGCCGGGAGCGCGGCTCATCGGCGCGTTCATCGCCACGCTCGGCCTGCCGCCGGTGAACACCGTCAACGAGGAAATGCGCCGGCGTTTGCACTCCACGTTCGGTTCGGGCCACGCCTACGCCTACCTGTACCCCGGCTTGCGCAAGGTGGTGCAGGCCGCCGGGCGCGTGATCCGCACACCCACCGACCGCGGCACCGTGCATCTGATCGACGACCGTTTCGCACGCCCCGACGTGTTGCGGCTGCTGCCAAGCTGGTGGGCCCTTGGCCAGTGAAGGCGTTCAGGCCGCGCGCGGCCTGCGTCGCGATGACGGTATCGTGACTGCGGCGTTGCGCCCCATACCGAAGAAGACGACTTGATCCTGATCAAGCCGGGCGACTGCAGGCACCCTACAGTGAACGGTCGGCGCTCCTCTGCTGAATCCCCCACCCCACCCCCACGGCCCGGAGATCGCACCGATGAAACCCCGCAAGAACCGCAGTGCCGGCAGCGCGCCCACCCCGCAGGAACTCGACCAGATCGACGCGTACTGGCGCGCCGCCAACTACCTGTCGGTGGGGCAGATCTACCTGCTCGCCAATCCATTGCTGCAACAGCCGCTGGAACTCGAACATGTGAAGCCGCGCCTGCTGGGGCACTGGGGCACGTCGCCCGGCCTGAACTTCATCTACGCGCACCTGAACCGCGTGATCAGGCGCGACGACCTGAACATGATCTACATCTGCGGGCCGGGCCACGGCGGTCCGGCGATGGTGGCCAACACCTGGCTTGAAGGCACCTACAGCGAGTTCTACCCTGACATCACGATGGACGCCGAGGGCATGAAGAAGCTTTTCCGGCAGTTCTCGTTCCCTGGCGGCATACCGAGCCACGCGGCGCCCGAAACGCCGGGGTCGATCCACGAAGGGGGTGAGCTCGGCTACGCGGTGTCGCACGCCTACGGCGCGGCGTTCGACAACCCGGACCTGATCGTCGCCTGCGTGGTCGGTGACGGCGAAGCCGAGACCGGGCCACTCGCCACCGCCTGGCATTCGAACAAGTTCCTCAACCCCGCAACCGACGGCGCGGTGCTGCCGATCCTGCACCTGAACGGCTACAAGATCGCCAACCCCACCGTACTCGCGCGCATCGGCCACGACGAGCTGGCGCAGCTGATGCGCGGCTACGGCTGGGAGCCGCACTTCGTCGAAGGCGATGAACCGGCGGCGGTCCATCAGCAGCTGGCCGGCACATTCGATGCGCTGCTGGCGCAGATTCAGCAGATCCAGGCCACCGCCCGTGCGCTGCCGCAAGGGCAGCGGCCGGAGCGACCGCGCTGGCCGATGATCGTGCTGCGCACGCCCAAGGGCTGGACCGGGC
>JANNKS010000709.1:0-8987 GCA_031396425.1 Rhizobacter sp.
GCAGCGAGGAAGACGTGCTTCATCGGGTGCGCCGAGGCCAGCAGAACCCGCACGCGGCGGGTGTTGCGCAGCACGGCCGCGCCGATCTTGAGCAGCTTGATGCGGATGGTCGCTGTGCAGGCCTGGGCCAGCTCGGTGTTCTTCAGGCCCAGGCGTCGCAGGTTGATCATCAAGGTGTAGGCCAGCGCCGCGAGCAGCAGGCGCAATTGATTGGCCTGGAAGCGATGGCAGCTTGCGCGACGGCCGAACAGGTCCAGCTGTGCTTCCTTGATCCGGTTCTCTGCTTCACCGCGCGCGCAGTACCGCCGCTCGTACAGCGCCTTGGCTGAGCCCGGCAGATCCGTGACGATGAAGCGCGGGTTCGCGCCCTGCTCACCGTGCTCCAGGCGTGCGATGACACGCCGCGGCTTGTCCCAGGTATGCGCGGCGTATTCGAACTCGCCGAACATGCGCTGCTTGACCTTCCTGGCCGCGTACTGCTCTGCCAGCGCCAACTCGGCGAGTTCCACCTGCTGCGCCAAGCGCGAGTTCTTCTGCAGCCCGATGATGTAGCTCACGCCCCAGCGCTCCAGGCGCTGCGGTACGCGCGGGCGGCAAAAGCCCGAGTCCGCCCGCACGATGATCTTGGTCTCGGGCCAGGCGCGGCGCAGCGGCACCAGCAGCCGCTTGATCAGCGCACTCACCACGCTGGCCGGGTCACGATCGCTGGGACGCAGCACACAGGCCAGCATGTCCTGGCCGGCGAAGACGTACAGCGGCAAGTAGCAGTAGTTATCGTAGTAGGCGTGGAAGTGGCCTCGCTCCTGCTCGCCGTGCAGCGGCACGTGGGTGGCATCGACGTCCAGCACCAGTTCCTTGGGCGCCTTGACATGGCTGGCAATGAACTGCTGCATGAGCACCTCGTGCAGCGCCGCAGCATGCTCGGGCATGGCGCCTGTCTCAAGGCGGCTGAGCGTGGGCGCAGAGGCTAGCAGCTCGGCGCTGCCCACGGCCGTCTGCATCACCAGATCACGGCGCAGTACGTTGTGGTCGCACACGTCGGACCAACCCAGGCAAAGCCCGTAAATGCGCTGCGCCAAGAGGTCGCGAACCGAATGCTGGACGCTGGCGCTGCGGCGTTCGTCGCCAAAGGCCAAGGCCGCTGCGCGGGTCAGACCGAGCCGTTCGTCGACCTGCTTGAGCAACAGTACGCCGCCATCGCTGACGATGTCACCACCATCAAACGCGGCCTGCACAACACGCCTGCCAACCCGTCCGAATTCGACAGTCTCATCGGTACACTTTGGCATCGGCAGTCCTCGGTTGACATAGGGGGTGAGATACCTATGACAACGGGCTCAGCCACGAGGCTTCCGACCCATCACTGACGAAATATCCGGGCTAGATCCGCGCCGCCACACTCTTGATCTTGCAATAGCTGCGCAGGGCCTCCAGCCCCTTCTCACGCCCGAAACCCGACATCCGGTTGCCGCCGAACGGCACCTCGATGCCGCCCGCGAAATACTCGTTGATGTAGACCTGCCCGGCGTCGATCTCGCGGGCGAGGCGGTGCGCTGCCGAAAAGTCGCGCGTGAACACGCCGGCGACGAGGGCGTAGGCGGTGCCGTTCGCCAGCGCAACTGCTTCGTCGAGCGTGTCGAACACCTGCACGCTGAGCACGGGGCCGAAGATTTCCTGTTGCACGCAGGGGTCGTCGCCGGCGACGTCGTCGAGGATCGTGGGTTCGAAGAACCAGCCCTTGCCGGTGCGCGGGTCGGTGCGGCGTTGGCCGCCGGTGCGGACCGTCACGCCGCGTTCGCGTGCGCGGTCCACATGGCCGGCAATGCGTTCGAGCTGCAACGCCGAATTGACGGGGCCCAGACCTTCATCACGCAGGCCATGGCCGAGCGTCAGCGCCTTCGCACGCTCGACCAGGCGCTGCACGAAGGCCTCGTGAATCTCGCGCGCGATCACCAGGCGCGAGCCGGCCGAGCAGATCTGGCCGGCGTTTTCGAAGATCGCGCCAAAGGCGTTGTCGACGGCGGATTCGAAGTCGCAATCGGCGAGCACGAGCACCGGCGACTTGCCGCCCAGCTCCAGCACCAGCCGCGTCACGTGCTCGGCAGCGGCGCGCATCACGGCCTGGCCGGTCGGCACTGAGCCGGTGAACGTGATGTGGTCGATGCCGGCGTGCGCAACGAGCGGCGCGCCCGCCGCCGCGCCGGTGCCGGTGACGACGTTGCACACGCCGCTGGGCAGGCCGGCCTGGTGCAGCAGGTCGGCGAGCATCAACGCGGTGAGGGGCGTCTGTTCCGCGGGCTTGACCACCACGCTGCAGCCCGCCGCGAGCGCCGGCGCCAGGCCGCGCGCGGTGGTGGAGATGGGATAGTTCCATGGCACGATCTGCACCGCCACGCCGACGGATTCGTTGAGCGTGTAGGCCAGGTGGTCGGGGCCGAGCGGAATCGTCTCGCCCTGGTGTTTGTCGCTAGCCCCGGCGTAGTACTCGAACGCGCGCGCCGCGCCGTTCACGTCGCCAAGCGCTTCGCTGATGCGTTTGCCCGAGTCCAGCGTTTCAACCACCGCCAGCCGCTCGGCGTGTTCGCGGATCAGCTCGGCACAGCGCATCAGCACCCGGCCGCGCTGTGCCGGTGTGGCGCGTTTCCACGGGCCGGTGAGCGCGGTGCGCGCGGCGCGCACCGCGGCGTCCACATCGTCGGCGTTGCCGGCCGCGAATTCGGTGAACGCCTCGCCGGTGCCGGGGTCCAGGCTGGCCAAACGCGCGCCCGACGCAGACGCGGTTCAGTGCCCGGCGATGAAGTGGCGGTCGGGCAGGCCGCCGATCGTGCCGCGTTGCTGCGCTTCGTCGACCAGCGCGCGCAGCGTTGCGCTCATCGCCATCAGATGCACTCGCTCATCTGGTAACTTGCCGTGGCCAGCCAGTCGGGTTTGATTTGCACGCCCCAGCCCGGCGCACTCGGAATGTTCACCTGCCCGTCGCGCACCGTGTAGGGCGACTCGACGAACAGGCCTTCCTGCAAGGGGTAGTAGTCCGCGCCCTCGATCGACAGTTCCAGGTACTTGCCGGCGTTCGGAATCGCGCCCAGCAGGTGCATCGTGAACAGCGTCACCATCGACAGGTTTGCGCTGTGCGGCGTGCACGGCAGGCCGGCATTCGCCGCCATGCGCGCTACGCGCAGCGTGCGCGACAGGCCGCCCATGTAGCAGACGTCGGGCTGCACGATGTCGACTGCGCCCATCTCGATCATGTGGCGCCAGTGCGGCAGGTAATTGTCCTGCTCACCGCCGGTGACGTCGATCGCCAGCGCGTCGCGCACCTGCCTGGTCTGCCCGAGCTCCCAGTAAGGGCAGGGCTCTTCGAAGTGCGAGACGCCGTGCTCCTGCAGCAACTCGCCGACCTGAATGGCACGCCGCGGCGAAAAACAGCTGTTCGCGTCGACCAGCAGCGTGGCGTCGGGCCCGAGCGCGCGCCGCACCGTGGGCACGATGGCCTCGGTGCGGCCTGGCCATTCATCGCAGTCGTGGCCGTATTCGGCGCCGACTCGGAACTTGAAGGCGTCGAAGCCGTGGCGCTCGCGCAAATCGCAGAAGCGCGCCGCTTCCTGCTCGGGCGTGATGTCGCGTTTCATCGAGCTCGCATAGACGCGCAGCGGGCCCGGCTTGCCGCCGATCAGTTCGCACACCGGTTTGCCCTCGAGCTTGCCGCGCAGGTCCCACAGGGCGGTGTCCACGCCGCCGATCGCGCGGTAAAGGTGCGAGCCGGGGAACTTGTGTTCCTGTTCGCAGACGCGGTCGACCAGCGCGTCGATGTCCAGCGCGTCCTGCCCCAGCGTCCAGGGTGCGACCTGCCGGTGCAGGATGAGTGCGCTGATGTCGGCGTGGTAGGTCGACACCTGGCCCCAGCCCTGCGCACCGTCGTCGGTGGTGACGCGAACGAAGCCGACGAATGGGGTGCAGAAAGTTTCGAGGCGCTGGATCTTCATGGGGCGTGCACGCATGGCCACTGCAGGCCTGAGCATGCGGCGCATCGTCAAGCGAAGGGGTTCACGACGACAGGTCCATTCTGAACATTTCGTGATACCGTTTCTTCCATCGAATCGGCAGGAAGGTCGGGGGAATGGTCAAGCGCGCGGGCGGAGCATTGCTGCTGTCCATCACCATCGACCCCCAGTCTTCGCGCCCGGTCAGCACCCAGCTCTACGTGCTTCTGCGCGACCTCATCCTCGCGGGCGGTTTTGCGGTCGGTGAGCGCCTGCCGGCAAGCCGCACGCTGGCGCGTGACCTCGGCCTGTCGCGCACGACGGTGATCGAAGCGTTCGACCGGCTCACCGCCGAAGGGCTGATCGAGTCGCGCGTCGGTGCGGGCGCGTTCGTCAGCAAGGCCTTGCAGGCGGCGCGGCCGCGCCTGCCGGCCAGCGCCGCGCCGGAACCCGGCGGCGCCCGCCCCCCACCGCGCCTGTCGCGCGCGATGACGCAGGCGGTGGGCCGGTTCGCCGAACGCCAGCGCCTGCCGGCGAACGCGCGCGCGTTCACGACCG
Organism: Rhizobacter sp.; assembly: GCA_031396425.1. Classification (GTDB taxonomy): domain Bacteria; phylum Pseudomonadota; class Gammaproteobacteria; order Burkholderiales; family Burkholderiaceae_C; genus JAEMQF01. Next base: position 4,539 of record JANNKS010000709.1, read on the forward strand.
CGCTGCCCGCCTTCGAAGCGTTCCCGATGGCGATCTGGGCACGCCTGGCCGCGAAACACTGGCGCAGCAGCCGCAACGACGTGATGGGCTACGGCGCGCCGTTCGGCCACGCGCCGCTGCGCCAGGCGATCGCGCTGCACCTGCGCGCGAACCGCGGCATCAGCTGCGAAGCCGAGCAGATCTTCATCGTCGGCGGCGCACAGCAGGCGTTTCACCTGATCGGCACGACCCTGCTCGACCCCGGCGACAAGGTCTGGTTCGAGAACCCGGGCGCGATCGGCGCGCGCAACAGCCTGATCGCCGCAGGAGCCGACCTGGTGCCGGTGCCGGTCGACGAGCATGGCCTTTGCGTTGCCGAAGGCTTGAAGCTCAGCCCGCAATTCCGCCTCGCCTTCGTGACGCCATCGCACCAGCAGCCGCTGGGCACGGTGATGAGCCTGGAGCGGCGCTTCGCGCTGCTGCACGCCGCCGAGCAGGCGGGCGCGTGGATCATCGAAGACGACTATGACGGCGAGTTTTCGTTCGGCGGTGCGCCGCTGCCCACGCTCAAGAGCGTGGACACGACGGGCCTGGTGATCTACGTCGGCACCTTCAGCAAGTCCTTGTTCCCGTCGCTGCGCCTGGGCTACCTGCTCGCGCCGCCGGCACTGGTGGACACCTTGAATTCGATCATGAACAAGCTGCTCAACGGCGTGCCCACCAGCACGCAGGCGGTGGTGGCCGAGTTCATCGACGAAGGCCACTTCGCGGCGCACCTGCGCCGCATGCGCCGCATCTACGCTGAACGCCACGAAGCGCTGTGCCGGGCGGCGCGGCGCGAACTCGCCGGCGCGCTGGACATCGTGCCCAGCCACAGCGGGCTGCACACGATCGGCTGGCTGAGCGGTGCGGCGTCGGAGCAGAGTGTCGTGGCTGCGGCAGAACGGCGGGACGTCACGGTGTCGCCGATTGCGCGCTTCGCGATCGCGCCGGTGCATGCGCGCGGGCTGGTGCTCGGGTTCGGCGGCGTGTCGCCGCAGCAGATCGAGAACGGCGTGCAGGTGTTGGCAGCGGTGCTTGGAGATGTGAAGGCGCACCGGCGTTCCGCGCTGCATGACTGAATTCGACTACATCATCGTCGGCGCCGGCTCGGCAGGTTGTGTGCTCGCGAACCGGCTTAGCGAGTCGGGGCGATTCCGTGTGTTGTTGCTCGAGGCCGGCGGCAGCGACCGGCGCTTGCGGGTGCAGATGCCGATCGGCTATGGCCTGTCGTTCCATGACCCCTCGCTGAACTGGATGTACCGCACCGAGGCCGAAGACAGTCTTGCCGGTCGGCAGGGCTACTGGCCGCGCGGCAAGGTGCTGGGCGGCTCGAGTTCGATCAACGCGATGGTCTACGTGCGCGGCCAGCCGCAGGATTTCGACGATTGGCGCGAGCTTGGCAACCCGGGCTGGGGCTGGGACGACGTGCTGCCCTATTTCAGGAAGATGGAAAGCGCATCGTTCGGCGCAGCCCAGTGGCGCGGCCACCGCGGCCCTCTGCATGTGAGCGACGTGTCCACGCAGGTGCATCCACTGTGCGAAGCGTTCCTGCGCGCCGGAGCACAGGCCGGCCAGCAACGCAACGAGGGTTTCAACGGTGCGTCGCAGGACGGCGTGGGGATTTACGAAATCACCACGAAGGGGGGGCGGCGCATGTCGGCAGCGCGTGCCTATCTGCACCCCGCGATGAAGCGGCCCAACCTGACGGTGCGCACACATGCGTTGGCGACTCGCGTCATGATCGAAGGCGGGCGCGCCAGCGGCGTTCACTACCTGCGCGGTGGCGCGGCGCAACAGGCGCGGGCCGCGGGCGAAGTGATCGTCTGCGCTGGCGCCATCAATTCGCCGCTGTTGCTGCAGGCGTCGGGCATCGGCCCGGCGGCGCTGTTGCAAAGTCTGGGCATCGTCGTTGTGCTGCACAGCCCAGCGGTGGGCCGGCATCTGCAGGACCACCTGTGCATCGACCACCTCTACCGCGCAAGGGTGCCGACGCTGAACGACGAACTGCGCCCCTGGTGGGGCCGCGCGCGCGTGGCACTTCACTACCTCGTCACGCGCGGCGGGCCCCTGGCGCTGAGTGTCAACCAGGGCGGCGGCTTCGTGCGCTCGCGGCCCGGGCTGGCGCGGCCCAACCTGCAGCTCTATTTTTCGCCACTCAGCTACACCCGAGCACTGCCAGGCCAACGCGCGCTGATGAGCCCGGATGCGTTTCCCGGCTTCCTGCTCAGTGCCCAGCCCTGCCGGCCGACCAGCCGCGGCCACCTGCAACTGCGCTCGCCCGACCCGCATGCTGCACCGCTGATCGTGCCGAATTCGCTCGCAACCGAACACGACGTCAATGAACTGCACGAAGGCTCGCAGTTCCTGCGCCGGCTCGCCGCGATGCCGGCGCTGGCCGACGTCATCGAGACCGAACTCGAACCCGGCGCGCCGGTGCAGAGCCGCGAGCAGTTCATCGACGACATCCGGCGCCGTGCGTCCACCGTGTTCCACCCGGTCAGCACCTGCCGCATGGGGCCGGATGCAGGCCTCAACGTCGTCGACCATCGCCTCAAGGTGCACGGCATTGCGAATCTGCGCGTCATCGACGCGTCGGTGTTCCCGGCGCTGACCTCGGGCAACACGAATGCGCCGACGATCATGGTGGCCGAAAAGGGCGCCGACCTGGTGCTCGCCGACGCACGCTGAGCGGCTCACCTCGGCACCTCGGCGCCTCGACACCTTCACACCGAACCGGGAGACCCTGATTGAGCTCAGCGCTGTTCACGTCCGACTGCCGATTCAGCCCCTACTGGTGGGACGCGGTGCCGCGCCCCGTGCTGGGCGAGGTGGCTTTGCCGCAGCGCGCCGATGTGGTGGTGGTCGGTTCGGGCTACACCGGCCTGCACGCCGCATTGCAGACCGCGCGTGCCGGCCGCAGCACGCTGGTGCTGGACGCCGAAGACGCGGGCTGGGGCTGCAGCACGCGCAACGGCGGGCAGATCTCGACCAGCGTCAAACCCGGCTTCGATGAACTCGCGCGCCGCCATGGGCCGCAGCGGGCACGCGACATCCTGCTCGAGGGCCGGCGCTCGCTGAGCTGGTTCGCCGAGTTCGTCGACGCCGAAAGAATCGCCTGTGACTTCGGCGTGGTCGGCCGCTTCCACGCCGCACACAACCCGGTGCAGTTCGGCAAGCTGGTGCAGGCGGTCGAACACCAGCCCAAGGGCCTGGAGGTCGACGCGTTTGTGGTGACGCGCGCCGAACAACACCAGGAACTCGGCACCGACGCCTACTTCGGCGGAGTGGTGTACGAGCGCCATGCGAGCGTCGACCCGGCGCGTTACCACCAAGGCCTGCTCGATCGTGTGCGCGCGGCCGGTGCCACGGTCGTGGCACGCTGCCCGGTGACGCGCATCGAACGGATCGGCACGGAGTTTCACGTCAGCACGGGACGCGGCGAGGTCCGCGCGCGCGACGTGGTGATCGCGACGAACGGCTACACCGGCAAGCTCACGCCGTGGCTGCAGCGGCGCGTGATTCCGATTGGCAGCTACATCATCGCCACCGAGGCTTTGCCGGCGGAACAGATGAAGCGCCTGATGCCGAGGAACCGCATCGTCAGCGACACACGCAAGGTGGTGTTCTACTACCGCGCCTCGCCCGACCAGCGGCGCATCCTGTTCGGCGGGCGCGTCTCGACGAGCGAAACCGACCCGCGCATCAGCGGCCCGATGCTGCACGCCGACCTGGTGGGCGTCTTCCCCGAACTCGCCGGCACGCGCATCAGCCACAGCTGGTGCGGCTTCGTCGCCTACACCTTCGACGAGCTGATGCACATCGGCCGGCATGACGGCTTGTATTACGCGATGGGCTACTGCGGCTCGGGCGTGGGCATGGGCAGCTACCTGGGCATGAAGCTCGGCCAGCAGGTGCTGGGCCTGAGCGAAGGCCGCACCGCGTTCGACGACCTGGCGTTCCAGACGCGCCCGCTCTACACCGGCAAGCCCTGGTTCCTGGCCGCGTCGATTCGCTACTTCCGGTGGCGGGATGGGCGAAACGCTTGATGATGACTTGGTTCACGTCGTCGTCCTGGAATGGCTCGCCATCGGCGCTTGGGTGCTGCCCCTTCGGCGCTGATTTGCCCACCGAGATCGGCGCGGCAAAGGCACGTCCGGGCAGGCCGCAGCGCTTCGCTGGAGCGGTCTGCGCTGCGCTCCGACTGCCCTGCGCTGCTCGGTCCTGCGGCCCCGCCGCCGAATTCACTACGCTCGCTTTGCTCGCTGCGTTCAAACAGCCGCGGCGAGTCAGTTGTTGATCCGCGCTGCGCGCGGGGGCCGCAAGCCCTGGCCTTGCAGGCCGCGCCAGCCCAGGAGGGCTGGCCGTTCGCCAGGCACGAACAGTCCACTGGACTGTTCATGTCCGGGCTCACCTGCTCGGCGCTCCAGA
>JANNKS010000734.1:0-2319 GCA_031396425.1 Rhizobacter sp.
TCTGTCTTGCCAGAAGAAAGTCACCAAAGAAGAGGCGCTGAAAACACATCCGGGCAAACATCTGCATAGAGGGTTCGGTTGGTGAAGTGCGGTTCGGCTTGGACCAGGCTTGCGCCAAATCACTCTGTGAAGAAAGAAACAACACAGCGGTGCTGTACCTTGGTCCTCGCAGTCTCAACGACCGAACCCTGCAGCCAAGCGCTCCGCTCAGATGTGTTTTAGGCTCTTCTCTTTGGTTACTTTCTCTTGAGCCAGCAAGAGAAAGTGACTCGGGAGGCCGGGCCGAGACCCGGCGCGGGCTTGCAGGGGCAAGAGAATCAGTGACCAGCGCGCCGAGCAATCGGCACAAGCACCTGGGTCAGGCCTCGCCAAAGCAATCGCAGATTAATTCGGCATTAAGTCACACCAGATCTCAAGCACGCGCAGCGCCACGCTCAAGTCGCCCAGCGCAGCGCCGAAATCTCAGTTGGAAACCTCGGTTTCCAACTTGTCTCCTCCTGGCACTTCATAGTGCTTTCAACGGGTCCTCATGGGCCCGTTTTTTTTGCCGACCATTCACGCTCGCCGGCAGCCGAGGCTCAAGTGGGGTGAGCACGGGCCGATAAGACTGCAGGCATGGCTCAGTTCGAGCTGCGCGCGACCAAAAAACGGATCTCCAAACCATGTTTGTACTGGTCGGCTGGGGCTTGGCTCTGGTTTGCATCTTTGGGGTGTACATCGTTCACGGCGGCAACATCGGCGTGATCCTGAGTGCGTTGCCGTTCGAGATGATCACGATCTTCGGCGCGGCGACGGGTGCGTTCCTGGCGAACAACCAGATGAAGGTGATCAAGGCGACGCTATCGGGTTTCGGAAAATGCTTCAAGGGCAGCAAGTACAGCAAGGCGCGCTACATGGAACTCATGGCGCTGATGTACGACATCCTGCAAAAGGCGCGCAAGGAAGGCCTGATGGCGATCGAGGCCGATGTGGAAGACCCGCACGCCTCGGCGCTGTTCCAGAAGTACCCCACCGTCGGCAACGACCACCACGTGGTGGAGTTCATCACCGACTACCTGCGCATGATGGTGTCGGGAAACCTCAATGCGCACGAAATCGAAAGCCTGATGGACAGCGAGATCGAAACCCACCACAACGAAGAGCATGCGGCGGTGGCGGCGATCGGCCGGCTCGCCGGTGGCCTGCCGGCGTTCGGCATCGTCGCGGCGGTGCTCGGTGTGGTGAACACGATGGGCTCGGTGGGCCAGCCGCCCGCGGTGCTGGGCGGCATGATCGGCTCGGCGCTGGTGGGTACCTTCCTGGGCATCCTGCTGGCCTACGGTTTCGTCGAGCCGCTCGGCGGCTTGCTCGAACAAAAGGTGGAAGATGGCTCGAAAGAGCTGCAATGCATCAAGACGACGCTGCTCGCCAGCATGCAGGGTTACGCGCCGCAGGTGGCGGTGGAGTTCGGCCGCAAGGTGCTGTATTCGGGTGACCGCCCGACCTTCGCCGAACTCGAAGGCCACGTGAAGGGCAAGAAGTGACCGGCCCGCAAAGCGTGCCGGCCATCCCGGCGCACGCCGGGATCCATCGTGAGGGTTCGCGTTTCGGCTCGAAGTGGGTCCCGGCGTGCGCCGGGATGACTCGATTGATGGAGCACCACCATGTCAGGTGACGCGAAGAAGCTCCAGCCGATCATCATCAAGCGCATCAAGAAGGGCGGCCATGCCGTTCACGGTGGCGCCTGGAAGATCGCCTATGCCGACTTCGTGACGGCGATGATGGCCTTCTTCCTGCTGATGTGGCTGCTCGGCTCGGTGACCGAAGGCGACAAGAAGGGCATTGCCGACTACTTCAATACACCGCTCAAGGTGGCCCTGTTGAACGGCGGCTCGGGGTCGGGCGACTCGTCGCACGTGATCAAGGGCGGTGGCCAGGACCTGTCGCGCACCTCGGGCCAGGTGAAGAACGGCGAGGTCGTGGCCGAACGCAAGACCGTCAACCTGCAGGCCTTGAAGGCCGAAGAGAAGCGCCTTGAAATGGAGCGGCTCAAGGGCCTGCGCGACAAGGTCGACGACATCATCGCCAACAACCCCAAGCTCGCGGCGATGCGCTCGCAGATTCGGCTCGACATGATCCGCGACGGCCTGCGCATCCAGATCGTCGACGAAAACGGCCGGCCGATGTTCGACAGCGGCAGCGCGCTGGTCAAGCCGTACATGCGCGACCTGCTTGCCGAGATCGGTGCGGTGCTCGCCGAAGTACCCAACCGCCTGACGCTCGAAGGCCACACCGATGCGAAACCGCTCGGTGCCGGTGAGCGCGGCTACAGCAACTGGG
>JANNKS010000757.1:0-1805 GCA_031396425.1 Rhizobacter sp.
CAGCTCGGTGCTGACCCGGCGCGTGAAACGGTCGACCTCGAACGGCTCCCACCGATCGTTGGGCTCGCGCGGGGCCACGCGCACCACTTGCTGGGCGCCCATCGACTTGAGGATCGCCACCCGGTTGATGCCGTCGGCCTGGCGCAAGGCGGCACGCGACAGGTTCACCAGGCCGGCGGTCTGCTGCGCAGCGGTGACGGCGCGCGGCTCGAACTCCAGCGCGCGAAAGGTCTGGACCCAGGCGAACACCCCACCGGTCAGCAACAGTGCGAGCAGGAAAAACGTGCGCCAGAACAGGCTGAGGGCGACCAGCTTTTTGGTCATGGTCTGCAAGCCGTCATGAACGGCCACGGTGGCGAGCATAGGCCCTCGGCTAGAGATTCATCCCGGTCGCATTGGCGTGCAGCGAAACTGGCGCTCGAGTGAAGTGCAGACCTGAGGTTCAGGCCGCTCCGTCCGGCACGAACACGTAGCCCACGCCCCACACGGTCTGGATGTAGCGCGGCTGGGTCGGGTCGGGCTCGATCATCTTGCGCAGGCGCGAGATCTGCACATCGAGGCTTCGGTCGAAGGGTTCGAACTCGCGCCCGCGCGCCAACTGGGCGAGCTTGTCTCGCGACAGCGGCTGGCGTGGGTGGCGCACCAGCGCCTTGAGCATCGAGAACTCGCCGGTTGTGAGCGCGATCTGCTCGCCGTCCTTGGACAAACGGCGCAAGGTCAGGTCGAACTCGAACGGGCCGAAGGTCACGTTCTGCGCGTCCTTTGCGGGTGCACCGGGTGCTTCGAGCGTCGGGCGGCGGCGCAGCACGGCGTGGATGCGTGCCAGCAGTTCGCGTGGATTGAAGGGTTTGGGCAGGTAGTCATCGGCGCCGACTTCCAGGCCGACGATGCGATCGACGTCTTCGACCTTGGCGGTGAGCATGATGATCGGCGTCAGATCGTTGGCTGCGCGCAGGCGCCGGCAGATGGACAACCCGTCTTCGCCGGGCAGCATCAGATCGAGCACGATCAGGTTCACCGTCTCGCGCGTCAGCACGCGGTTCAGTGCCTTCGCATCTTCGGCCAACAGCACCTCAAACCCTTCCTGGGTCAGGTAGCGGCGCAGCAGGTCCCGGATGCGGGCGTCGTCGTCAACAACGACGATGCGGTCCGCGCGAGGAGTGGACGATGTGGACATAAACAGACTCCGGACATGTAACAGGCGCGATTCTGCGCAGGTTTGTAAGGCGTTTTGGGGTGCCCTGACCCTCTGTTACAAGTCTTGCCGTGATGTATATCACCGCCCGCGGTGCCAGAAACGACCGTCTCGCCGCACTGCGGTTTGCCCCATATCAGGTTCAATCGCCGCTGCTTGGTCAGGAAGTTCGCCGGTTTGCGCTGCCGCAGTCGCGGCCTATTGCGCCGTCCAGCCACCGTCCACGGCCCAGGCCACGCCACGCACGTTGTCCGCTGCGGCGGAACACAGGAATACCGCCAGATCACCCAGTTGTTCGGGGGTCGTGAACTGCAACGACGGCTGTTTCTCGGCGAGCAAGCGGCGTTTTGCTTCGGCGTCGTCGATTCCGTCTTTCGCGGCACGTGCGTCGACCTGCTTTTGAACCAATGGCGTGAGCACCCAGCCCGGGCAAATCGCGTTCACGGTGACCCCTGTCGTCGCGGTTTCGAGCGCGACCGACTTGGTGAAGCCGACGATGCCATGTTTGGCGGCGACGTAGGCCGACTTCTGCGCCGAGGCTACCAGCCCGTGCGCGGAGGCGATGTTGATGACTCGGCCCCAGTTGGCTTCGCGCATCGCGGGCATGGCC
>JANNKS010000758.1:0-4481 GCA_031396425.1 Rhizobacter sp.
GCGTTGACGACGACTTCCTCGACCCTGCGGTGTTCCGCCCCGATTCCACGCTGGGCACCGCGGGGCTGCTGAGCGCCTATCGGGCCGGCAACGTGACCTTGTCGAACGCGATCGGCACCGGCGTCGCCGACGACAAGTCGATCTATCCCTACGTGCCGAAGATGATCGAGTTCTACCTCGGCGAAAAGCCGATCCTCGCAAACGTGCCCACCTACCTGTGCCGCGACGCAGACGACCTCAGGTACGTGCTGGCGCACCTGGGCGAACTGGTCGTGAAGGAGGTGCACGGCGCCGGCGGCTACGGCATGCTCGTCGGACCGGCGGCGAGCCAGAGCGAAATTGCCGACTTCCGCAAAGCGCTGGTGGCGAACCCGAACAACTACATTGCGCAACCGACGCTGAGCCTGTCGACCTGCCCGACCTTCGTCGACAGCGGCATTGCGCCGCGCCACATCGACCTGCGGCCATTCGTCCTGTCGGGCAAGACAGTGCAGATGGTCAGCGGCGGCCTGACGCGGGTCGCACTGAAACAGGGCTCGCTGGTGGTCAATTCGTCGCAAGGCGGCGGCACCAAGGACACCTGGGTCCTCGAGGCCTGAACAGGGACACGCCACATGCTGTCAAGAACTGCCGACCATTTGTACTGGATGGCGCGCTACATGGAGCGCGCCGAGAACACCGCCCGCATGCTCGACGTCAACTACCAGACGTCGCTGCTGCCGCAGTCGGCCAACGCCGCGCTGAACGGCTGGAAGGGCTTGCTGAGCATCAGCGAGCTGACCTCCCACTTTGCCCAACACCATGGTGAAGTGGACGCGCGCAGCGTGATGAGCTACATGGTCAGCGAAGAGACCAACCCGTCGAGCATACGCAACTGCCTGCGCGCGGCGCGTGAAAACGCGCGCGCGGTGCGCGGCACGCTCACCACCGAGGTGTGGGAAACGCAGAACCAGACCTGGCTGGAATTCCAGCGCATGGTGGCCACCGGCGCCTTCGAGCGCGACCCCTCGGCCGGCTTCGAATGGGTGAAATTCCGCTCGCACCTGTCGCGTGGCGTCACGGTGGGCACGATGCTGCAGGACGACTCGTTCCACTTCCTGCGCCTGGGCAGTTTCCTGGAACGTGCCGACAACACGGCGCGCCTGCTCGACGTCAAGTTCCACGCTGTTGCCACCGAATACTTCGGCGCCGCCGGGAACGGCCAATCCCAGGGCGGCAAGGACATCGAGCTCGATTTCTACCATTGGTCGGCGATCCTGCGGTCGGTGTCGGGTTTCGAGGTCTATCGCAAGGCGTACCGCAACGTGATCCTGCCGGAGAAGGTGGCCGAGCTGCTGATGCTGCGCGCCGACATGCCGCGCTCGCTGGCGGCATGCATGAACGAGGTGGTCGCCAACCTGGCCTTCGTGGCCAACGAACAGTCGGGTGAGACGATGCGGCGCGCCGGGCGTCTGCGCGCCGACCTGCAGTTCGCACGCATCGACGAGATCCTGGCGACCGGCCTGCACGCCTACCTGACGCAGTTCCTCGAGCGCGTAGGCACATTGGGCGTGGGCATCAGCCGCGACTTCCTGGTGCCGGTGACGGCCTGATGGGCGCCAGCGCCTGCAGGGCTCGGTGACTGCGGGTCGCGCGCCCGCCATGCGCTGCGTGCGCCAGCGCCTGCAGCACGGCCCCGCGCCCCGGCCCTGCATGACGTTCGCCCCTCACCTTCGCAGACAATTGCGCCCATTCCCCGCCCGGAGCCTTGCATGTCGATCCACGTAGCGTTGAACCATGTGTCCCACTATCGCTACGACCGGCCGGTCCACCTGGGGCCCCAGGTGGTGCGCCTGCGTCCGGCACCGCATTCGCGCACCCGCATCCTGAGTTATTCGCTGCGCGTCGAACCCGCCACGCATTTCATCAATTGGCAGCAGGACCCGCAGGCGAACTATCTTGCGCGCCTGGTCTTCCCCGACAAGACGACCTCGTTTCGCATCGAGGTCGATCTGGTCGCCGAGATGGCAGTGCTCAACCCGTTCGACTTCTTCCTCGAACCGGCGGCCGAACAGTTCCCGTTCACCTACACGGCGGCGATGGCCACTGAATTGGCGCCCTACCTTGTCAAGCTGCCAGTGACGCCGATGTTCGCCGAGTACCTGGCCGAGATCCCGCGCGTCAAGCGCAACACGAATGATTTCCTGGTCGAACTGAACCAGCGGTTGCAGCGCGACATCGGCTACCTGATCCGCATGGAGCCCGGCGTGCAGACGCCCGAGCAGACGCTGCAGAAGGCGAGCGGCTCGTGCCGCGATTCGGGCTGGCTGCTGGTGCAGCTGCTGCGCCACCTCGGGCTGGCGGCGCGTTTCGTGTCGGGTTATCTGATCCAGCTCAAGAGCGACGTCAAGTCGCTCGACGGGCCGAGCGGCACCGAAGTCGACTTCACCGACCTGCACGCCTGGTGCGAGGTCTACCTGCCCGGCGCCGGCTGGATCGGGCTGGACCCGACCTCGGGGCTGTTCGCCGGCGAAGGCCACATCCCGCTCGCGTGTTCGCCCGACCCCGGCTCGGCCGCGCCGGTAGAAGGCGCGATCGACGAGTGCGAGACCGAGTTCGAGCACAAGATGAGCGTCACGCGGATCTGGGAAGCACCGCGCGTCACGCTGCCCTACAGCGACGAACAATGGGCCGGCATCGAACGCCTGGGGCACCAGGTCGATGACGACCTGCGCCGCCACGACGTGCGCCTCACCCAGGGCGGCGAGCCGACCTTCGTCTCGATCGACGATCGCGAAGGCGGCGAATGGAACACCGAGGCGATGGGCCCGACCAAACGCGCGCTGAGCGCCGACCTGATGGACCGGCTGCGCGAAAAATACGGCGCCGGCGGCCTGCAGCACTATGGCCAGGGCAAGTGGTACCCGGGCGAACAGTTGCCGCGCTGGTCGCTGAACCTGTTCTGGCGCAAGGACGGCGAACCGATCTGGGCGCACCCCGAACTGTTTGCCAGCGAACACCGCGACTACCAGGTCACCGAAGACCAGGCGCACCAGTTGCTGCGCGGCGTGGCGCGGCGCCTCGGGTTGGACCCGAAGTACGTGTTCCCGGCGCACGAAGACACCTGGTACTACCTGTGGCGCGAACGGCGCCTGCCCACCAATGTGGACCCGTTCGACGCCCGGCTGGCCGACCCGCTGGAACGCGAGCGCCTGCGCAAGGTGTTCAGCCAGGGCCTGAACGCAGTCGTCGGGCACGTGCTGCCGGTGGGCCGCAACCCCACCGGGGCGCCGCGCTGGAGCAGCGGCCCCTGGTTCCTGCGCAGCGAGCGCTGCTATCTGATCCCGGGCGACTCGGCAATGGGCTACCGGCTGCCGCTGGACTCGCAACCCTGGGCGAAGGACAGCGACCTGCCCTGGGTCCACCCGCCCGACCAGACCCAGACCTTCGCCCCCTTGCCGCCGTACCGGCGCTTGCGCTTTTCGCTCGGGGCCGATGAAGGCCAGGCCGGCAGCGGCGTCGGTAGCGCGAGCAACGCGATGACGTTCGCGGCCCGCTCGCGCGCCGCGATCGCCGCCGAACGCGCGCCGCAGCGCGCCGGCGGCGTGGCCGCACCTCTGGCGTTCCAATCCGCCAGCTGGGTCACGCGCACCGCCATCAGCGCCGAACCGCGCCAGGGGCGCTTGTACGTCTTCATGCCACCGACCTCGTCGCTCGAGGACTACCTCGAGATCGTTTCGGCGGTCGAAGACACCGCACTCGAGATGCGCCTGCCCATCATCCTGGAAGGCTACGAGCCGCCGAAGGATCCGCGCCTGGCGACCCTGCGTGTGACGCCCGACCCAGGCGTGATCGAGGTCAACATTCACCCGGCGCACAGCTGGGAAGAACTGGTCGACCAGACCACGCACCTGTACGAAGCGGCACGCCAGACCCGACTGTCGACCGAGAAGTTCATGCTCGACGGCCGCCACACCGGCACCGGCGGCGGAAACCACTTCGTGCTGGGCGGCGCCACCGTGGCCGATTCGCCGTTTCTGCGCCGGCCCGATCTGCTGGCCAGCATGGTCTCGTACTGGCACAACCACCCTGCCCTGAGCTATTTGTTCTCGGGCCTGTTCGTCGGGCCGACCAGCCAGGCACCGCGCATCGACGAAGCGCGCAACGACTCGGTCTACGAGATCGAGATCGCGTTCAACGAAATGCAGCGCACGGCAGCGCTCGGGCCGAACGGCTGTCCGCCGTGGATGCTCGACCGCCTGATGCGCAACCTGCTGATCGACTCGAGCGGCAACACCCACCGGGCCGAGTTCTGCATCGACAAGATGTACTCGCCCGATGGCCCGACCGGCCGGCTGGGCCTGCTCGAGATGCGCGCGTTCGAGATGCCGCCGCACGCCCGCATGAGCCTGACGCAGCAACTGCTGATGCGCTCGCTGGTGGCGCGTTTCTGGCAGCAACCCTATCGGCCGCAGCGGCTGAAGCGCTGGGGCACCGAGCTG
>JANNKS010000776.1:0-9252 GCA_031396425.1 Rhizobacter sp.
AACATCGCCTGGGCCGCGTTCGCGCTGATGCTGATCGGCGCGGTGATGAACAACGTCGCCGTCTATCAGGGCGGCTCGAGCGTGATGATGACGTCCTATGTGCCGATGATGGCCGCGCCGTCGTTCTACGCCGGCTTGATCCTGTTCGCGGTCGGCGCGCTGATTGCCTGCTTCGTCTTCTTCGGCACCCTGGTCATTGCCAAGCGCGACAAGACCTACCAGGGCTCGGTGCCCCTGGTCACCTTCGGCGCCATCACTGCCGCGATCATCGCCGTGTTCACGATCACTTCGGGCGCGATCATCCTGATCCCGACCTTCCTGATGTCGGTGGGCATCGTCAAGGAAGTCGACCCGCTCATCTACCGCACCATCTGGTGGGCCTTCGGCCACTCGTCGCAGCAGATCAACGTCGCGGCGCACATCTCGATCTGGTATGCGGTGGCGGCGATCGCCTTCGGCGCCAAGCCGATGAGCGAGCGCGTGAGCCGCGGCGCGTTCCTGCTCTACATCCTGTTTCTGCAGCTCGCCAGCGCGCACCACCTGCTCGCCGACCCGGGCCTGTCCACCGGCTGGAAAGTCGTCAACACCAGCTACTTCATGTATTTCGCGGTGCTCGCGTCGATGATTCACGGCCTGACCATTCCGGGCGCGATGGAAGTGGCGCAGCGCGCCAAGGGCTTCAACAAGGGCCTGTTCGAGTGGCTGCGCAAGGCGCCCTGGGGCAACCCGGTGTTTTCGGGTGTGTTTATCTCGATCATCGGCTTCGGCTTCCTGGGCGGCATCTCGGGCGTGATGATGGGCACCGAGCAGCTCAACATGATCATCCACAACACCATCTATGTGCCGGGCCACTTCCACGCCACGGTGGTGGTGGGCACGACGCTGTCGTTCATGGCGCTGACCTACTTCCTGATCCCGGTGTTGTTCAAGCGCGAAATGATCAGCCCGACGCTGGCGAAGTGGCAGCCCTACCTGTTCGGCCTGTCGATGTACTTCTTCTGCCTGGTGATGATGGGTGCCGGTACGCTGGGCGTCTCGCGCCGCCACTGGGACATGGCGTTCAGCGGCGCAGCCCTGGCCTATCAATGGCCGGGCGCGGCGTACCTGATGATGGGCCTGGTGGGCATTGCCGGCATGGCCGCGATTGTCGGCGGCGCGATCTACATCTACGTCACGGTCGGCTCGCTGCTGTGGGGCAAGCGCCTTGAGCCGGGTGTCGCAAGCGCGAAGTTCACCCCGATCCCGCCGACCGCACCCACCGTCGTCGCGCAGAGCTACGGTTCGGCCGGTTTCGCCGCTCCCGGCACCTTCGCGCTGGCGATGGTGTTCCTGACCGCGTTCATCCTCTACTACTTCATCAACTGGAAGTACCTGTCGCAGCTGTGGGGCTTGAGTTGAACGCGCGCTGCGCGCAACCGACGAAGGACGAGCACCATGAACACGACCACGCTTGACTGCACTGTGCCGCGCAGCGCGATGCAAACGGCGCGCCTGGTGCTGGGGCTGTTCAAGCTGCGCATCGGCGTGATGATCATGATCACCGCGCTGGTCGGCCTGGCGGTCACGCCGGGCCCGGCGCTGGGCCTGGCGCAACTCGCGGTGCTGGCCTTGTCGGTGCTGGGGGCGTCGGCGAGCGCCGGTGCGTTCAACCAGTATTTCGAGTACGACACCGACCGCCTGATGGCGCGCACGCGCACGCGCGCCTTCGTGACCGGGGCGCTGCCGCACAGCCCGGTCTGGCTGGTGCTGATTGTCGCGTTGCTCACGGTGTCGGTCGGCGCGGCGTGGCTCACGCTCAACGCGATGGCGGCCCTGTACGTCTTCCTCGGCGCGTTCGTCTATGCGGTGGTCTACACGGTGTGGCTGAAGCGCCGCAGCTGGACGAATATCGTGATCGGGGGCCTGGCCGGCAGTTTCGCCGTGCTGGCCGGCGGCGCGGCCGTCGACCCGGCGCTGGGCCCGTTGCCGGCGCTGCTCGCGCTGGTGCTGTTCCTGTGGACGCCGCCGCATTTCTGGAGCCTGGCGATCGCCTACCACGCTGAATATTCGGCCGCCGGCGTGCCGATGCTGCCGGTCGTGGTGGGCCCGCAGCGCGCCGCGCGCATCGTTTTCGCGAGCACCGCGGCACTGGTCGGCGCTTCGCTGTTGCCGGGGCTGTTCGGCGCCGGCCCGGTCTACATGGCGGGTGCGCTGGCCGGTGGCCTGTACTTCCTGCACAAGGCGCATGCGCTGTCGCGTGCGCCGAGCCGCAAGGCGGCAATGGCGTCTTTCTTCGCGTCGTTGCTGCAGCTCAGCCTGCTGCTCGGTGCGGCCACCATCGACGGACTGATGCGCTCGTCGTCCTGAACCGGTTCGGGTCGTCATACCGCCAGAGCACACCGTCATGTTCTCGACCCGCCCAACGCCCCGCGGCGGCCCTGGCGGGCCGGCCCTGATCCGCTGCCGGGCGTTTGTTCTGCTGCCGACGCTGTTCGTGCTGTGCACGCTGTGGGCGGCGCGCGTCGACGCGGCCCGGCCACCGCCCGTGGCCACGCCGCCAGGTCAACCGCCTGCCGTCGCGGCCGAACTGGCGCCCAGCGACCCGGCACCGCCGACGCTGAACGCCGAAGCCGCACTTCGCGACAGCCAGGCGGCGATCGGTCGGCAGCTCGCCGATCATGTGCTGCTCGATGGCCAGGGCCGGCCGGTGCGGTTGTCGAGCTACCGTGGCAAGCCGCTGCTGGTGAGTTTCATCTACACCGGCTGCTTCCAGGTCTGCCCGACCAGCACCCGGTCGTTGCAGGAGTCGCTCAAACCGCTGCACAAGGCGTTCGGCGCGCAGCATTTCAACGTGATCAGCATTGGCTTCAACCAGCCGGCCGATTCGCCGCAGGCGATGCGCGCGTTCGCCGCGCAGCACCGCATTGCCGAGCCGAACTGGAGTTTCCTCAGCGCGCCGCCGCCCATCGTGGACGCGCTGACGCGCGACTTCGGATTCAGCTTCCTGGCCACACCGGCCGGCTTCGACCACCTGCTCGGCGTCACCGTGGTCGACGCCGACGGTCGCGTCTACGCGCAGGTGTACGGTGAGCGCATGAGCGCCGACAAGCTCGGCGAGCCGCTGCGGCTGCTGTTGCGCGGCGCGCCCATGCCCAGCCAACTGGGCTTGAGCGAGTTGATCGAGCGGGTGCGCATCATCTGCACGGTGTACGACCCGCAGACCGGTACCTACCGCTACAACTATGGGCTGGTGATCGAGATCGCCGGCGGCGTGACCTTCATGCTTGCGGTCATCGCTTATTTTGCCTTCGAGTTGCGGACCCGCTGGCGCGCAAGGCGCCGCCAATCCCCCGAGGTGGTGGGTGCGGCTGGAGCGTCCCGCTGAGGGGCCTGCGATGGCCCAGCCCGGCACGGCCGCCCGCGGCGCGCATCCAGCAACCGCTGCGCGCGAAACCGTGCTTGCGGGCTACCGGCGCCTCGAACATCGCTTCGACGCAGCGTTCGGCTCGCTGCACAACCCCTTGCGCCAGCTCGGCGCCATGGCCTTCCTGCTGTTCTGGCTGCTCGCGATCAGCGGGATCTATCTCTACATCGTGCTCGACACCTCGGCCGCGGGCGCCTACCCGTCGATCAACCACCTGTCGCGCGAGCAGTGGTATTTCGGCGGCGTGCTGCGCAGCCTGCACCGCTACGGCGCCGACGCTTTCGTCGTGATCGTGGTGGCGCACCTGCTGCGCGAATGGCTGCACGGTCGCTACAACGGGTTTCGGCGCTTCTCGTGGCTCACCGGCGTGCCCTTGCTGGTGTTCGTGTTCGTCAGCGCGATCGGCGGCTTCTGGCTCAATTGGGATCAGCTCGGCCAGTTCTCGGCCGTCGCCACCGCCGAATGGCTCGACTGGCTGCCGTTCTTCGCCTCGCCGATGACGCGCAATTTCCTCAACGTCGCCGCGGTCAGCGACCGCCTGTTCTCGCTGTTCGTGTTCGTGCACCTGGGCGTCGCGCTGCTGCTCGTGTTCGGCCTGTGGTTCCACATCCAGCGCATCAGCCGCGCGGCGGTGTTCCCGTCGCGCCGATTGGCCTGGGGCACGCTGCTCGTGCTGCTGGTGCTCGCGCTCGTGTGGCCGGTGATGAGCGGCGCGCCGGCCGACCTGGCCAGGGTGCCGGACGTGCTGGCACTCGACTGGTTGCTGCTCTTCATTCACCCGCTGACCTACGCCACGTCGGCGGGCACCGTGTGGGGCTTGCTTTCGGTCGCGCTGATCGTGCTGTTCGCGCTGCCGTTCCTGCCGCAGCGCGCGCCGCCGGTTCCGGTGGCCGTGGTCGACCCGGCCAACTGCAACGGCTGCCGGCGCTGTTTCGACGACTGCCCCTACGCCGCGGTGACGATGGTGCCTCACCCCAACCTGCGCGTCGGGCGCCAGATGGCGCAGGTGAACACCGACCTGTGCGCGAGCTGCGGCATCTGCGTCGGCGCCTGTCCGTCGTCGACGCCTTTCCGAAGTGCCGCCGAGCTGGTGACCGGCATCGACATGCCCAGCGAGCCCATCGGCGCATTGCGCCGCCAGCTGCAGCAGGGACTTGCAGCGTTGAGCGGCCCGCACAGAATTGTTGCGTTCGGCTGCAGCCGCGGCGCGCGGGTCGACTCGCTCGCCGGGCCCGACGTGGCCACCTTCAGCCTCATGTGCATCGGCGTCTTGCCGCCCTCGTTCGTCGAATACGCGCTGCGCGACGGTGCGTCCGGCGTGCTGGTGAGCGGCTGCCGCGAAGGCGGCTGCGAGTTCCGGCTCGGCCAGCGCTGGACCGAACAGCGCCTGGCCGGGGAGCGCGAGCCGCACCTGCGCGGCTCGGTGCCGCGCGGGCGGTGGGCCACCGCCTGGGCCGATGCGGGGGACGAACCGGCCCTGCGTTCGGCGTTGAACCGGCTGCGAACCCGCTTGCAGGGCGATGCCGTGTCGGCGCCGCTCACGGCCGCCGTTCCTCATGGCTGAAACCAGGCCCGCCACCGCGCCGGCCGCCTGGATCGGCCAAGGGCTGCTCTACGCCTTGTTCGCGTTGATCATCGGCGTGTTCTCGAGCTGGCCGCCGTACCGCCACCTGGCGAGCGACCAGGCGCTGATCAAGCTCAGTTTCAGCCACACCGGCAAGCCGGTGGCCGACTGCAAGCAGCAGTCGCCCGAAGAGCTGGCCAAGCTGCCGCCCAACATGCGCGCGCCGGTGCGCTGCGGGCGTGAGCGCTCGCCCATCGTCGTCGAACTCGACGTCGACGGCGCCGCTGCGGTGCGCCATTCCGCGCAACCGTCGGGCCTGTCCAAAGACGGTGCGTCGTCGGTCTACCAGCGCATCCAGGTCGGCGCGGGCGCGCACAGAATCGCGGTGCGCTTGAAGGATGACGCCCGCAGCGCTGGTTTCGATCATTCGCGCGAAGCCACGGTGACCCTCAAGCCGGCGCAGATCCTGGTGATCGATTTCGACACCTCGACGCAGAAGATCACGCTGCAATGAAAACCCTCGACCTGCACATTGCCATCCACCGCCCCCCGGCTGCGACTGCCGCCCCGGCCCCGGCCGGCGGCGGCTACGCGTTGCCGGTGCCCACCGATGCGCGCGCCGCACTCGCGCGCGGCTGGCTGTGGCTGGGCCTGCTGGCGTTGATCGTCTCGGGCCTGTTCTCGGTTCTGCTGGTGCTGTCGCGCACGCCCGGTGTGAACCGGCTGCTGCAGGTGGCCGATTTCTTCCGCGTCGCGCTGGTCGTGCACGTCGACCTGTCGGTGCTGGTGTGGTTCATCGCGCTGGCCGGGCTGTTGTGGAGCCTGAATGGGTCGCGCCGGCTGATGCCCTGGGCCTGGGCGGCGCTAAGCCTGTGCGGGTTCGGCGCCGCGTTGATGTCGCTCGCGCCGTTCCTCGGCAGCGGCGAGCCCATCATGGCGAACTACATTCCGGTGCTCGACGGCGCGCCGTTCCTCGCTGGCCTGTGGGTGTTCGGCGCCGGGGTCGGCGTGCTGGTGCTGCGCGGCCTGTTCACCGCACCGAAGATCGGCCCCGGCCTGGACGCCGCCGGCGCGCTGCGCTTCGGCCTGAACGCGAGCGTGATCGCCACCGCCGTCGCGTTGCTCGCGTTCGGCTGGTCGTTCGCAGTGCTGCCGCAGTCGCTCGCCGGCAAGGCGTACTACGAGATTCTGTTCTGGGGTGGCGGCCATGCGCTGCAGTTCACCTGGACCCTGCTGATGCTGGTGGGCTGGCTCTGGCTGGCGAGCGCCTGCGGTGCGCGCCTTCCGCTCAGCCCGCGTGTCACGCTGGCGCTGTTCGCGCTCGCGCTTCTGAGCGTGTTCGCCACACCGCTGGCCTACCTGGCCTATGACATCGCGTCGGTCGAACACCGCCAGCTGCACACCTGGGCGATGCGTGTCGGCGGCGGGTTGGCCATTGCACCGATGGCTCTGGCTGTTGCACTCGGTCTGCGCGGGCCGACAAGGCTCGATCCGGCGCAACGCCCGCTGCGCGCGGCGCTGGTGGCGTCGATGCTGTTGTTCGCCGCCGGGGGCCTGATCGGCGTGTTCATCGCCGGCAGCAACGTGCGCATCCCGGCGCACTACCACGGCTGCATCGTCGGTGTGACGCTCGCGCTGATGGGCCTGGTCTACCGACTGTTGCCGCAGCTGGGCTACGCCGCACCGCAGGGGCGCCTGGCAGTCTGGCAGCCCGGCCTGTACGGCGCGGGGCAGCTGATGCACATTCTTGGCCTGGTCTGGTCGGGCGGTTACGGCGTGCAGCGCAAGGTGGCCGGCGCCGAGCAGGTATTGCGCAGCCCGTCCGAGGTGGCCGGCATGGGCTTGATGGGCCTGGGCGGGCTGGTCGCGATCATCGGCGGGCTGCTGTTCGTCGTGGTCGTGATCCGCGCGATGCGGCGCCCCGCCAGTGCAGGAGCCGCATGATCAAGACGCTGCAGGCGCTGCTGCAATGGCTGTTCATGCGCGTCGAGGCGTTGTTCAACACGGCCTTCGGCGACCGCTTGAACCCGCTGTACCACCTGGGCGCGATCACTTTCTTCCTGTTCTGGGTGGTGTGCGGCAGCGGCCTGTATCTGTATGCCTTCTTCGAGACCGGGGTCGCCGACGCCTACAGTTCGGTCGAGGCGCTCACGCATCGCCAGTGGTTCGCCGGCGGCATCCTGCGCAGCGTGCACCGCTACGCGTCCGACGCCATGGTGATCACGATGCTGCTGCACCTGCTGCGCCACTTCGCGTTCGACCGCTACCGCGGGTTTCGCTGGTTTTCCTGGGTCAGCGGTGTGGGGCTGGTGTGGGGCGTCTACGTGTCGGGCATCAATGGCTACATGTTGCCGTGGGACCGGATGGCGCAGTTCGTCATCGTCGCGAGTTTCGAGTGGATGGACTGGCTGCCAAGCTTCGGCGGCTCGCTGATGCGCAATTTCATCTACCCGCACAGCGTCAACGATCGCTTCTTCTCGCTGCTCGCGTTCATGCACATCGGCATTCCACTGGTGGTGTTGCTGCTGATGTTCATCCACGTGCAGCGCGTGCCCAAGGCCAGCACACAGCCGCCGCGCGCGATCACCGTGAGCCTGATGCTGACGCTGCTGGTGCTGTCGCTGGTGCGGCCGGCGCTGAGCCAGGGCGGCGCGGCCGACCTGAGTGTGGCGGTGACCGAGCTTCAATTCGACTGGTTCCTGCTCGCGCTCTTTCCGCTGTTCTATTCGTGGCCGCTGGGGCAGGTGTGGGCCCTGGTGGGCGGGGTGACGGCGCTGCTTGTTGCGCTGCCCTGGCTGCCAACGAAATTCGGCCGCAGATCTCGCAGCACGCAGGCCGGCGAGTTCCACCTCACGATCCACCCGGACACCGCGCCGATCACGCTGCGCAGCGGCGAGACGCTGCTCGAGGCCGGCCTGCGCCAGGGCCTGGCGTTGCCGTATGAATGCCGCAACGGGGGTTGCGGCGTGTGCCGCTGCACGGTGCTGCACGGCAGCGTAGCCCACGGGGCCTACCAGCGCAGCGTGCTGAGCGATGCGCAGCGCGCGCAGGGCCAGGCGCTGATGTGTTGCGCGACGGCACTGTCCGACGTGGACATCGAGATCGAAGGCGCCACGCGCACGCCGGCCTCGGCGGGCCTGCGCCTGGCCAGCGTCGAGCGCATCGAACACGTCACGCCCGAGCTGGTGCGCCTGACATTGACACTGCCCGACGGCGGCCACCTTGCGTTCCGCGCCGGGCAGTACATCAATATCGTGCTCGACGACGGCCAGCGGCGCGCCTTCTCGTTCGCCAATCCGCCGCAGGTGCAGGACCACATCGAGCTGCACGTGCGGCGCATTCCCGGCGGGCGCTTCACCGGGCATGTGTTCACGCAGATGAAGGTCGGCGATACGCTGCGTTTCGAGGGGCCGCTGGGCGATTTCACGCTGCGCGACAGTGTGCACCCGATCCTGTTCGTCGCCGGCGCGACCGGGTTCGCGCCGATCAAGAGCATCGTCGAGGACGCCTTCACGCGCGGCGTCACCCGCCCGATGTGGCTGTACTGGGGGGTGCGCAAACGCGACGACCTTTACGCGTTCGAACTGGCCGAGCGGTGGCAGCGCGAGCATGCGCACTTCCACTTCATTCCCGTGCTGTCCGAACCCGTCCCGGCCGACGGCTGGGGGGGCCGCACCGGGCTGGTCCATGAAGCGATGTTGCTCGACTTTCCCGACCTGCGCGAACACGAGGTCTACGTGTGCGGCTCGGTGAAGATGGTCGAGGCGGCAGTGCCGGCCTTCCTGGCGCAAGGCCTGAGCGAAGGCCTGTGCTTCACCGACGCGTTCCTGCCCTCGGCGGGCGGCGCGCCCGTGCGGCCAGGTTGATCCGAGAGGCTCGCAAGCCGCGTGGCCGGCAGCCCGGCCGCGTTGCCGATGAGTTCGAGCACCGGCGCGCTCAGACCTCGACGCTCAGGCGGCTCGCGCTGGCGCGCTGCGGTTCGGCGGCGTCGAGCGACCAGCGCCGCGTCAGCAATTCCGGAATCGCGGCAGCCGGCACCGGCCTGCTGAAGTAGTAGCCCTGCAGCAGGTTGCAGGCCATGGATTTCAGGGCCTGCGCCTGTTCGAGCGTCTCGACACCCTCGGCCGTGACGCTCAGGCCCAGGCTGTCAGCCATCGCCAGGATGGCGCGCACGATGGCGCGGTTTTCGCTGTCGTCGGGCAGGCCGCTGACGAAACTGCGGTCGACCTTCAGGTTGCTCAGCGGCATGCGCTTGAGGTAGCTCAGCGACGAATAGCCGGTGCCT
>JANNKS010000034.1:0-6119 GCA_031396425.1 Rhizobacter sp.
GCCAAGTACAAGGGCAAGGCCGACGCCGCGACGGTGCTGTTCAAAGGCCTGAAAGCCGGCGGCAAGATGGGTGAAGAAGAAGACCACAAGAAGGTCGCCGCAAGTGACGACGAAATCAAGGCCGTGGTGGCCTTCGTGCTCGCTTCGAAGTAGTACCGCCCGGGCATCGCACCGCTGGCGCCATGTTGGCCAGCCTGATGACCCGTTATTCCGTGCAGTTCGCGGCTCGCCGACACGGCGCCGCTGCTTGAGCCAACGCAAGGCCGGAACGCGGTCACGCCCGTATGGTTCGGTTGAAATCGAACAACGAGGAGTGCCCGCATGGCTGAAGCGAACCGCCCCGGCCTGATCCGCCGGTTCTTCCAGTGGCTGTTCTCGCCCTCGGCGCGCTGGTCGGTGTTTGTACTGCTGCTGGCCGGCATCATCGTCGGTGCGGTGGCGGTGATCGGCACCCAGGTCGCGGTGGCCGTCACCGGCACCGACGAGTTCTGCGGCAACTCGTGCCACTCGCACAAGAACTTCGTCTACCCCGAGCACAAGACCTCGGCCCACTATTCCAACCGCACCGGTGTGCGTGCAATGTGCGTCGACTGCCACGTGCCGCACACCTACCCCGCCAAGCTCATCTACAAGGCCAAGGCCGGCATCACCGACGCGATTGCCGAAGCGCGCGGCGTGATCTCGACGCAGGAGAAATTCGACAAGGAACGCTGGCGCATGGCCAACATCGTCTGGGAAGACATGCGCGCCGACAACTCGGCGAATTGCCGCACCTGCCACGACGACCAGGCGATGGACAGCAAGAAACAGTCCGAGGACGCGCTGAAGCAGCACAAGAAGTTCACCTCGGGCAAGGCGACCTGCATCGATTGCCACACCGGTGTGGCGCACAAGGAACCCGAGGAGCCGAAGGCGGCCACCGCGGCCGCGGCGCCGGCAGCGCCTGCCGCATCGAAGTAGCGTGTCGCGGCCATTGATGGAAGGGGTCTGTGCATCATGAAGAACATCGTCATCCTCGGTGCCGGCACGGGCGGCGTGCTGTCGGCGAACCTGCTCAGCCATCGGCTCAACCTGAAGGAATGGGCGATCACGGTCATCGACCGCGAAAGCATCCACGTCTACCAGCCCGGCCTGCTGTTCCTGCCGTTCGGGCTCTATGGCTATGATTCGCGCGACGACGTGGTGCGGCCGATCGCGCAGCCTTTGCCGCGCAACGTGAGCCTGGTGGCGGCCGACATCCAGTTCATCGACCACGTCAAGCGCGAGGTGCGCACCGACCATGGCACCTTCCCGTATGACTTCCTGATCTCGTCGCTGGGCTGCCACAGCGCGCCCGAGGAGATCGAGGGCATGGCCGAGGAAATGGGCCGCGGCGTGCACACCTTCTACACGCTCGATGGCGCGCTGGCGATGCGCCAGGCGATCGAGAACATGAAGGAAGGACGGCTCGTGATCGACATCTGCGAGATGCCGATCAAGTGCCCGGTGGCGCCGCTCGAGTTCGCGTTCCTGGCCGACTACTATTTCAGGCAGAAGGGCATCCGCGATCGCATCGAGATCTCGCTCGTCACGCCGTACACCGGCGCCTTCACCAAGCCGAACGCGAATCGCATCCTCTCCAAGGTCGCGCAGGACAAGGGCATCCAGGTGGTGCCGAATTTCGCCACTTCGGCGGTCGACATCGCGGCCAAGGCGCTGCGCACCTTCGATGGCCGCACGGTCGAATTCGACCTGTTGTGCGCCATCGCGCCCAACCTGGGCCCGGCGGTGCTGGACGAGTCCGGCCTGGGCGACGGCGCCGGCTACGGCGTGACCGACCCGCGCACGCTGAAGAGCCGCAAGGCCGAACAGATCTACCTGCTTGGCGACAACACCAACGTCTCCACCTCCAAGGCCGGATCGGTGGCGCACTTCGAGGCCGAAACAGTGGTCGAGAACTTGCTGCGCGAAATCGACGGCAAAGCGCCGCTGCCCACTTTCGACGGCCACGCGAACTGCTTCGTCGAGACCGGCCACCACAAGGCGATGCTGCTCGACTTCAACTACGACATCGAGCCGCTCGAAGGTTCCTTCCCCTTGCCCTACGCCGGGCCGTTCTCGCTGCTCGAAGAGAGCTACATGAACCACGTCGGCAAGATCGCCTTCAAGTGGGTCTACTGGAACATGCTGCTGCCCGGCCACCTGCCGAACGTGCCGTTGCTGCCATCGCACATGAGTTTCCTCGGCAAGGACCTGAGCACCGCGCCGCAGATCCGCCATGCGCAGGCGATGCACGTCGGCGACGTGATGACGCGCGACGTGGTGACCGTGCGGCAGGGCAGCGCGTTGCCGGCGGCGGCCGACCTGCTGGTGGCGAAGAAGATCAGCGGGGTGCCCGTGCTCGACGTCGAAGACCGGCTGGTGGGCATCGTCACCGAGGCCGATTTCCTCTCGGCGATGAACCTGCACGGCGGGATGGTGGCCGACGCGCTCGAGACGGTGGTGCGCAAACACCGCGCCCGCAAGGGCATGGGCACGATCGTCGACGACATCATGACGCGCTCGCCGGTCACGATCGCCGAAGACGCCACGCTCGCACGCGCCGTCGAGTTGATGGACCGCAACAAGATCAAGCGCCTGGTGGTCACCGACGATCAGCAGCACGTGCGCGGCATCGTGTCGCGCGGCGATCTGCTGAAGCTGTTTTCGATGAAGTAGATGCGACCACAGAACCCCAACAACGGAGCAAGCCTCATGACCATTCGCTTCACTGCCCTGTCACTCGCGATCGCCGCCCTGCTGGGCGCGTGCGCCACCAAGGATGAAGCCACCGCGCCCAACGTGCTGCTCGCCGTCAAGGCAAACGCGGCACCGGTGCTCGACGGCAACGCCAACGATGCCGTGTGGGCCGCGGCCAAGGCCATCCAGGTCAAACTCGCCGACGGCGTCAATTTCTCCGGCGGCAAGGGCGAGACGACCGCGACGCTCAAGGCGGCCTACCTGGGTGACACGGTGTATTTCCTGGTCCAGTACGACGACCCGACGAATTCGATCCGGCGCGGCCCGTACCAGAAGCAGGCCGACGGATCGTGGAAGAAGCTGAAGGACCCGGCCGACAAGGGCGGCGACGACAACGTCTACTACGAAGACAAGTGGGCGATGATCTGGAACATCAACAATTCGATCCCGCGCTTCGACCAGAAGGGCTGCCTGGTCGCGTGCCACGAGGGCGAGACGGGCAAGCCGTACGGCAACAAGTACCTCTCCAAAGAAGGCGAGCTCGGCGACATGTGGCACATGAAAGGCAGCCGCACCGCGCCGCTGGGCCACGTCGACGACCAGTACCTCGACCACACGCGCTGGGACCCGAAAACGGCACCGGGCGCCGGCCGCAAGAGCGACCCGGGCGGCCCGGAATACAAGGGCTTCAACCTGGTCGATGGCAAACCTGAGTTCATGAACAAGGACGCCAAGGCGGCCAATGCCGGCGGCACCTTCTACATCGTCGACGGTGATCAGGTGCCTTTCGACGACAGCAGGTTCAAGGCCGGTGACGAGGTGGCGTCGTTCGTCATCAACCGGCTCAAGACCGACCGTGCCGACGTCAAGGTCGCGATGCGCTGGGCGAACGGCGTGCACACCTCAGAGGTCAGCCGCAAGCTCGTCACCGGCAGCAAGTTCGACGTGCAGTTCGCCGACATGAACGCGCAGTACGGCTTCGGCTTCGCGGCGTTCGACAACGCACAGGTGCGGCACGCCGTGCACTTCGACCCCTTGTACCTGAAGTTCGCGAAATGACGACAGCAGGATGGGTGGCCCTCCGACCGCCAGATTGAGCCGCCCGACCCTCCTGTACCCATCACCGCTCCAACCAGGCCCACCATGAAGCCCTCTGCTGCTCTCATCGCCCTGCTCCTCTGCGCCGCCAGTCTGGTGACCCATGCCGCGTCGGAACCCACGCTGAAGGGCGAAGTCCTCGAGGCCCGGAACGTCGAGAGCTACACCTACCTGCGCCTGAAGACCGCGCAAGGCGAGGTCTGGGTCGCCGTGCCGACGAGCGCCGCTCAGAAGGGCGCCCAGGTCACGATCGGCAACCCGGTGACGATGCACAACTTCGAGAGCAAGTCGCTGAAGAGGCGGTTCGACAGCATCGTGTTCGGGCAGATCGTCGATTCGGGCGCCAACACCTCCGCTGCGCCGAAAGGCGCAACGCCCGCCGCTGCCTTTGATCCCGCGCTGAAGGTGGCGAAAGCGACCGGCCGCGATGCGAAGACGGTTGCCGAAGTGGTACGAGGCAAGGCCGCGCTCAAGGACAAGACCGTGCTCGTGCGGGGCCAGGTGGTGAAAGTCAGCCTCGGCATTCTCGGCAAGAACTGGGTCCACCTGCGCGACGGTTCGGGTTCTGCTGCGGACGGCTCGAACGACATCATCGTCATCACGATGGACAGCGCCGCCGTCGGCAACGTCCTGCAGGCCAGGGGCACGGTGCGCACCGATGTGAACCTCGGCGCAGGTTACTCGTACGAAGTTCTCGTCGACGACGCCGCACTGCGCAAGTGACGGGCGCCGCGGCGCCGGCAGACGTGATGAGTCGTTGCAGCCTGCGCGAAAAAACTAAGGCCACTTCCTCAATTGATGATCTGCATCAAAGTCCGGCAAGACTTGAGACCTAAGCTCTGCCAGGGGCGAACTGTTTCAACTGATACAGGTTGAGGAGAGCATCGATGGGCACCAACAAGAATCGCAGCTGGCTCGGCCTGATCGGCGCCGGCTTCATCGCAGTGGCGCTGTCGGGTTGCGGCGGCAGCGACGGAACCGCGGGCCCACAGGGTGCGCCTGGCGCTCCAGGCACGCAGGGGCCCACCGGCCCAGCCGGCCCCCCCGGCGCCACCGGGACCATCAACGCGGGATTCGTAACGCCAGAGGAATGGGAAGCGGCCAGGTTCTCGGCCACCGTCAACAGCGTCACCATTGCCAGCCCGCCGATTGTCGAGTTCAGCGTCGTCGACGAGCGAGGCCGCCCCGTCGAGGGTTTGGACAAGCTCACCTCGAAGGCAACCGGCGACAAGGTCGCCCGCTACCCGAACCTCGCGTTCGCGATCGCCAAGCTGATGCCGCGCACCGACGCCAGGCCGGCCAGCTGGGTGAGCTACATGGTCACCAGCCTGAACCGCGCGACCGAGGTGCTCTCGGCCACCCGGCCCGGCACCGACAACGAAGGCACGCTGGAAGCGGTGGCCGGCAAGGCCGGCACCTACACCTACAAGTTCTACCGTGACGTGCCCGGGACCAAGGCGCTGGTCGACGGCTTCGCCTACACCGGCGAGAACCGCAAGGACGACCTGGGCGACCTCACCTGGCAGCCTGCCCTGCCCCACCGCCTGACGATCCAGTTCAGCGGTGCGGCGCCTGGCACAGGCGCGAATACGTCGAACGGCGTGCAGACCACGCCGGCCGTGAACATGGCCAGCCCGGTCAACCTCACCCATGACTTCATCCCGGCCACCGGCCAGGTCTTGGCGCCGACCGATCTGGCGCGCGAGGACGTGTCGATCCAGAACTGCAACGTCTGCCACGGCAAGCTCGCCATCCATGGCGGTGACGAGGCCCTGGGTATTCCCAATCAGCGCGTCGAGGTGCGCTATTGCGTGGTCTGTCACACCGACCAGCGCGCCTATGGTCGTGCGAAGGCCACGTCCGCCGCCAGCGCGTCGGCGATCAGCTTCCCGGCACTCACCGAGACGGCCACGATCAGCCCGGCGACCGGCATCACGAGCTACAGCTACTCCCCGAGCACCTACGTCGCCGACGGCGAGGTGGCGGGGAACTTCGTGACGATGATCCACAAGATCCACCAGGGTCACACGCTGGTCAAGCAGAACTACCACTACGCCGGCCTGGCCTTCAACAACAAGGGGTTCTCCAAGCTCGGCGAAGGCCAGAAGATGTGCACCACCTGCCACGGCGGCAGCGCAGCCACCACGGCCAGCAACTACCGCGAGATCCCGAGCCGCAAGTCGTGCGGCGCCTGCCACGACGGCATCAAGTGGGACACCGGCACCGGCTCGACGCTGGCCGACAAGATGAAGGTCGTGTCTGCGACCGACCTGCTCCAGACCACCGGCCACCTCGGCGGCGCG
>JANNKS010000049.1:0-13410 GCA_031396425.1 Rhizobacter sp.
CGCTGCAGCCGCGCGGCCTGCGGCTGCCGATCGACGTGCTGTTCTCGTCGCTCGCGCGTGCGCAGGGCGATCGTGCGGTCGGCGTGGTGTTGTCGGGCATGGGCTCGGACGGCACGCTCGGCCTGCTGGCGATCAGGTCGCAGGGCGGCCTGACGCTGGCGCAGCAGCCTGACACGGCGCAGTTCGATTCCATGCCCAGGGCCGCCATCACAGCGGGGTGGGTGGACATCGTCGCGCCAATCGCCGAACTGCCGCAGCGCATCCTGCGCGTTGCGGCGCCGCGCAGCGCCGCACCGGCGTTGCCGGCGGTCGCTGGCGTTCCCGCAGAGCAGGCGCTTGGTGCCATCCTGGGTTTGCTGCGCGAGCGCAGCAAGCACGACCTGTCGCTGTACAAGCCCAGCACGCTGCTGCGCCGCATCGACCGGCGTCTGGCGGTGCACCGCCTGGACACGCTGGTCGATTACGAAACTTTCCTGCAACGCAACCCGCAGGAGCTCGACCTGCTGTTCAACGAGATGCTGATCGGCGTGACCAGCTTCTTCCGCGACCCGGCGGTATGGCAGGAACTGCAGGCCACGGTGATGCCGGCGTTGCTCGAGCGCAGCGTCGAGGCCGGCCCGCTGCGCGCCTGGGTGGTTGGCTGTTCGACCGGTGAAGAGGCGTATTCGCTCGCGATGGTTTTCCAGGAAGCGCTCGACGCGCTGCCCGAGCGCACCGGCCGCACGCTGAAGATCTTTGCCACCGACCTGAGCGCGGACGCGATTGTTTTCGCCCGCAAGGGCCATTACGCCGCGAAGAGCGTCGCCGACATCGCGCCCGGGCGGGTGGCGCGCTTCTTCAGCGCGCAGGGCGATGGTTTCCAGGTCGGCACGGTGATCCGTGAAATGGTGCTGTTCGCCCAGCACGACGTGATCCTCGACCCGCCGTTCACGAAGCTCGACCTGCTGTCGTGCCGCAACCTGCTGATCTACTTCAACGCGCCGCTGCAGCGCCGTCTGGTGCCGTTGTTTCAGTACAGCCTGCGCCCCGGGGGTGTGCTGATGCTGGGCGCATCCGAGACGGTCGGCAGTGCACGCTCGTTGTTCGTGCCGTTGAGCGCGAAATCAAGGCTTTATCGGCGCAGCGACAATGCGGCTGACGCGGCGGCGGTGAACTTCCCCATCCAGCGCCGCCTGCCAACGCGCGCGCCAGCGCAGGAGCCCAACGTGCCGCAGACCAGCACTCAACCCGTCAACCTGCAGTCGCTCGCCGACGACTTGCTGCTGCAGGTGTATTCGCCGCCGGCGGTGCTGGTCAACCAGCAGGGCGACATTGTCTACATCAGCGGGCGCACCGGCAGGTACCTCGAGCCTGCGGCGGGCAAGGCGAACTGGAACATCCACGTGATGGCGCGCCCGGGCATTCGCACCCAGCTCGCGGTCGCGCTGCGAAGCGCCGTTCAGGACGGCAAGCCCATCGAGCTGCACGGCCTGCGCATCGATGGCGATGCGGTGCATGTGCTCGACGTGACGCTGCAGGCGGTCCACGAGCCCAAGGCGCTCGAAGGCATGGTGATGATCGTCTTTCGCGACGTCGCGCCGGTGCCGGCGGCCAAGGCGCGGCGCCGGCGGCCCGCCGGTGCGCCCGACCTGGCGCTGGCCGACGAAATGGTGCGCGTGCAGGCCGAGATCCAGGCGCTGCGCGAGGAGATGCGCGCCTCGGAAGAGGAACGCCAGGCCGCGAACGAGGAACTGCAATCGACCAATGAAGAACTGCAGTCGGCCAATGAGGAATTGCAGTCGACCAACGAAGAGCTGACGACGACGAAGGAAGAAGCGCAGTCGATGAACGAGGAGCTGCAGACGATCAACAACGAACTGCAGTCCAAACTCGAAGACCTTGCGCTTGCGCAGGCCGACATGCAGAACCTGCTGAACAGCACCGACATCGCCACGCTGTTCCTCGACAATGCGCTGAACGTGCGGCGTTTCACCGAGCGGATCACGGGTATCGTCCAATTGCGCGAGAGCGATGTCGGCCGGCCGCTCAGCGACCTGGCCAGCACGCTGACCTACCCGGAGTTGCTCGCCGACGTGAAGGAGACGCTGCGCACGCTGGCGGCCTGCCAGAAAGAGATCGCCGCGACCGACGGGCGCTGGTTTTCGGTGCGCATCATGCCGTACCGCACGCTGGCCAACGTGATCCAGGGCGCGGTGATCACCTTCGTCGACATCACCGCCGCAAAACAACTCGAGTCGCGCCTGCGCGAGGCGTAGAGTCGGGACTGGCCGGCATGGCCGCGGCAACAAAAAGGATTTCTGCATGTCCAAGCAAGCCCAGGATCCGGGAGCCCGAGCCGAGTTGCGTGCACGCGCCGTCGAGCGACTGAGCCGGCCCGGCAGCGCCGAAGGCACGCGGGTGAACGCTCTGGCGGCGCTCGGTGTGCTGCACGAGATGTCTTTGTCGCCGTCCACCGCGGCAGACGCGCTGGCGCTGATGCATGAATTGCAGGTGCATCAGGTCGAACTCGACCTGCAGGAAGACGAGTTGCGCCGTTCGCGCGCCGAGGTCGAGGCGGCGCTGGCGCGCAGCAACCAGCTTTACGACAGCGCGCCGGTGGGCCTGTTCACGATCGAGCGCAACACGGCGCTCGTCGAACTCAACCTGACGGGCGCGCGCCTGCTCGGCGGCAAGCCCGAGGCGCTGCTCGGGCGGCCGCTGGCCGGTTTCCTCACGCCGAGCGGCGCCGATGCGCTGCACATCCTGCTGGCACATGCCGCCGACGGCCCGGCCGGATCGTCGTGCACGCTGGAACTGGCATCGCCCGACGGTGCGCCGCTTCGCGTGCGTGCCTCCGCCAGCGCCGACCCCGCCGGCCCGCGCTTCCTGCTCGCGTTGCTGGACCTGGGCGAACGCCCGCAGGGGCCAGGTTCGTCGTAACGCGTCGCGTCGCTCCCGGGTCCTACGCGCGCCCGCTGCATCGTCCGATGGCGGCCGGGTGCGCGCCCGCCTAGAGTGAATGAAGGTCATGCCGACGCGTCTCCCGCCGAGATGCAGCACGCCGCCAGCTTGATGCGGCGCGGCCTTCCATGGCATGCCTTCGGAGGCTTGCTTCATGCGTTGGCTGGTGGCGATATCGATGGTCTTGGCGTGCGGTTCCGCGCGCTGTGACGAAGCGGCTGACACACCCGATATTGTCGTGGTCATGCATCGATCGCAGCAGCTTCGGCTCGACGCGATGACGCCCGCGGTTCGCGACAACCCGCGTACCCTGCGGCTGCGCGAGAGCTTCGGTGCACTGGTGCGCAGCCTGCGCGCGCCGGCATCGATGGAATTGCACGTCGTGCGTGGCGGGAGCGTGGCCGAAACGCTGCACGGCCGGATCGTCGTTGCCCATGAGGCGCTGGGCGATCTGGCCGAAGGTGAGCGCCTGTTCATCCTCGCCCACGAGATCGGCCACGTGATGCTCGGCCACTGGCCGCAGGTGGGTTTCCTGTACCGCCGCTGGATACCCGGGCGCGTGACGGCGGAGTTGACGGACGCGATCGCCGAGCCGCTCGGCCGCGAGGCATCGGCGTTGGCACATCGGCAGGAATTCGAAGCCGATGCCTTCGGTCTGCGCGCCGTGCGTGCGTTGGGCGGTGCCGAACAGGACGCCTTGGCCGCCCTCTTGACGCTGGGGGTGCGTGCCCGATCGCCCACCCACCCGGGTACGAATCAGCGTTTGGCGGCCTTGCGCCGGGCCGAACCCGAGCTCGTGCAAGCCAACGCGCTGGCGCGCAACGAACACTGAGGCGTGCGAGTCACGCGCGGCGGTCCGATACGGATCAAAGGCTTTCAAGGAACCAGGTTCTTCGGCAACAGACGCGTGTATTCCTTCTTCACGACCGCATAACACTCGCAGCTGCGCTTCTCCAGGCCCGGGCGGTCGAGCACGCGGATGTGGCCGCGCGCGTATTCGATCAACCCGGCGCGTTCGAGCCGGTAGGCACTCTCGGTGACCGCTTCGCGGCGCACGCCGAGCATGCTGGCGATCAACTCCTGCGTCATGCGCAGGTGGCTGCCGGGCAGCCGGTCCAGCGTCAACAGCAGCCAGCGGCACAGTTGTTTGTCCAGTGCGTGGTGCCGGTTGCAAACGGCGGTCTGCGCCATCTGCGTGATGAGGGCCTGCGTGTAGCGCAGCAGCAGGTGCATCGCCGGGCCGGAGCGGCTGAACTCGTCGCGCAGGGTCTGCGCATCGATCCGCACGGCCGCGCCGGCGCTTTGCACCACGGCATTGCTGATCGTCGATTCGCCGCCCATGAACAGCGAGATGCCGACCACACCCTCCAGGCCGACCAGGGCAATCTCGGCCGAAGCGCCGTTTTCCAGCACGTACAGCAGCGAGACGACGGCCGTGGTCGGGAAGTAAAGGTGGCTGAGTTGGTTGCCCGACTCGTGCAGTACGTCGCCCATCTGCAGTTCCACCGGTTCGACGTGCGCCAGCCAGCGCTGGTAGTCGGCATCCGGCAGCGCGGCGAGCAGGTGGTTCCTGCGGGGGTCGAGAACATCAGGCATGGAGGCGCTCCGAGGCCGTCTCGCGCGGTCGATCCTCCCGCGCCGGGGCGCGCTGGCGCGGGCGCCTCAACTGAGTGGCGCAGGCGTGCCCCGGCCCGGTTCGTGAAGTTGCCCACCTGCACGACGCGGCGTCACCCAGCTCAGCAGGCAGTCTTGCAGTGCCTGCCGTGTGCATGGTTTTTCCAGCACGGCGTCGATGCCGAAACCGAGCAGGAAGGGTTCGTTGCCGCCGAACGTGCACGCGGTGTATGCCACCACCGGCACACGCGCGCGGCCGCGCGCTTGTTCATGGCGTCGAATCTTCAGGGTCGCAGCCAGGCCATCCAGCACAGGCATTTGCAGATCCATCAGGATCAGGTCGAACTCGTGGGCGTTGGCGAGGGCGACTGCCTGCTCGCCGTCGGCCGCCACCTGTGGTGTGATGTCCAGCGCCGCGAGGGCTTCACAGGTCAGCAACTGGAGGATCGGATCGTCCTCCGCCACCAGGACCTGAAGTCGGCTGGGTTCAACGTCGTCGAAGCCAGCCGGCAACAACGATTTTGCGAGGGGGGAGGCTGCAGCCCTGGTGAGCGTGGTGGCAAAAAAGCCCTCGAGCCGAGTCCAGGCGTTGCCGAACCAACTCGCGGTATCGAGCTTTCCATGGCCGTTTGGCTCCATCACAACGCTCGTCAGAGAGCCGCAGATGCCAGATTTTCGGATTTTCAACCGGTTTTCTCTGTACGGTAGCCAACATAGCAACGCCAAATCGTTTCGCTACTCGTGCCTTAGTGCCTCGATCGGGTCCACCCGTGAAGCGCCCGCAAGGCAGGCATCGGACATCATGGTTCGAGTGTGCGTTTGCCATGCGACCAGGGTGTTTGCGCAGGGTCAATCTTTGTAAAGCGCGCGACGACGCCTGGGTGGTGCAGCCGCCTGCGTCGCGCGCGCTCGCAAACCGCGCCGGCAACTAGGGGTTGCGTGGCACGAGCTGGCTGCCGGGCGCGACGGGGAAGGGGAAACCGAGGTTGACGGCCCGCCCGCGCACCCGGTTCTGTGCCTGGCAGTTCTGTGTGCAGTCGGTTGCCGGCGGCGCGACTTCGGTCGAGTCTTCGCCCATCACCTGCCCCATGCGGCCGCCGCTGGACACCCGCCAGAGCGACACGCCACCGCAGTGCTGCACCGTGTCGGTTCCGCCAATGGTTGCACGATTGGCGAACACGTTGGTGCAGCTGGCATGGCCGATGCGCGTGGCGACCTGCGAACTGTCGCGGCCGACGAACTTGGCAGCGGTGTTGTTCGCGAAGTTGATGCGATTCGGCACCGCGATCGTGGTGTCCTTGTACGGGACGATATCGCCTTCGCGGGCACGAAAGCGTTGGTTGTCGAAGTAGAAGACGCCGCTGGCAAGCACGTGCGTGAAATCGGTCGTCATGCCGTCGCCGCGTTCGGGTTCCATCTGGAACAGGCCACCGTTCGCGCAGTCCTTGGCCTGGATCTTCATCGCCAGACCCGCGCCCGTGCGCTCCAGCACGACGTCGCTGTCCTTCAGTTCAACGGTCATGGCACTGGTGAGCGTGAGGCCGCGGTGGTCGGGGCTCTTGCTTGCAAACACCACCGTGGGCGTGCCGCCGGTGATGTCGAGTGAATTGGCCGCACCGGTCATCGTGTAGTTGCGGATGCCGAACGTCCCGGCGTCGACCTCGAACGTGATGTAGCGCCCACGCACCAGAAAGCCTGCGCCGATCGCTGCTGCCGGAACGCTGCTGTCCTGCCCCGCCGGCACGGCGACGCCGAGCTGTTCGAGCGTGAAGCCGCCGCCCTCACAGCCTGCCGATGACGCTGCATTGGCCAGCCCCGTCGTCAACAGGCAAACCGCCGCGAATGCTGCGGCGCGACGACGAACGGGCCGGGGCGTTTGTGCCGGTACGCGAGTTACGAAAGCTGAGGTCATCTTCATCGGTCTCTCCGTGGTTGAGTGGAGTGACAGCATGAAAGCGCCGCGAGCCGTCGTCTGTCTGACAGCGAACAGAGGGTTGCAGCGCGAACGATGAATTGCAGGGCTCAGCTGTCACGCGCCTGCAGTGCCCGCGAGCACCACCGTGCCGCTGGCGTGGCTCTCTCGCACGCGAAGTGCCTCAAGAGGAAATCGACATCGCCGTGCAAACGCGGGATCGCGACAGGTTCTGTCGGCGCCAGCGGACGCCGAGGGGCGCGGCGGTGCCGCGCCCGTGTCGATTTCAAATCGCAGTGGGCGTGGCGGCCCGCTGCGAATTGAACGATCAGGCTTGCGGCCTGCGACGTCGAGCCACAAAGCCGATCACGCCGAGGCCGGCGAACATGAGTGCGTAGGTGCCGGGTTCGGGTACCGCCGTCGTGATTCTGGAGCTGAGGTTGTACAAACTCCCGCTCGGGTCAGTTCCACTGCCAACGCCTTCAACCAGATAGTAATAGTGACCCACGCTCAGCGCTCCGAACGGGTGCGAACTGACTCCTGTCGCACCGGTGAAGAGAAAGCTTCCGAGCAACGCGTCCGTCGGGCCCTCTTCATGGAACAGCGAGACTTTGCCGCCTGTCAGGACCAGATCAGGGGGATTGTTGTTCGATACCGTCGTGTTGAACAGGTTGCTGGCACCTGTCAATTCAAACAGGTACGAGTCTTTGAACGCGCCAAAGTGCAAGACGTTTGTTTCCAATTTGAGTGAAGGATGCACGCCCCAATCTTCAGTGAAATCGATGGCATGCGCATTGACTGCGAACAGACTCGCCGCAGCGACCAATGCAATTTTGAGTTTCATGAAACATCCCCTGAATGGGTGAAGAAATCGAAAGAGTCCGACCTGATGACAGAACTCGTGCCTGCAAGACTGCCGCGCCTGGTGGCATTGCCAGCCTTGATGAGTGATCGTTCCACGCACATTGCGCAACGTCTGTGCGCTGGCGAACGTTGCGGCGGGACTTCTTGAGGGGCTGCGAATCGGGTGGCACGGAAGCCACAAAGGCGGGCCTGACCTCAGTTTCTGGTGCAGCGCGACGTGCATCCGAGACGCCTCGACGGCTGCCGCTTGCGCCGCCGGCAGATGACCCGTCTCAGTGCATCAATTCAGAGTAAGCCAGCCGCTCCGCCGCATAACAACTGCACGACGCCGCCTCGAGCCCGCTGCGGTCGAGCACGATCAGGTCGCCGCGGTGGTAGGTGATCAAGCCGCTGCGCTCCAGCGCGCCTGCGGCCATCGTGACGCCGACGCGCCGCACGCCGAGCATGTACGCGAGGAATTCGTGCGTCACGTGGAAGCGGTCGGCGTGTGCGCGGTCCTGCGACATCAGCAGCCAGCGCGCCAGCCGGGCGCCGATCTGGTGGAACCGCACGCAGCCGGCCGATGCGGCGAGCTGGGCCATCAGCACATAGAGGTAGCGGTCCAGGCTGCGCTGCAGCGGCACGCTGCGGTCCAGCTCGGTGCGGAACGCAGCGGTCGGGATGCGCCAGGTGGCGCCCGGGCCCTGCACCAGCGCGCGCAATGGCGTCGTGCCCACGCCGAGCGCCAGGTGCGCACCGAGCATGCCTTCGCTGCCCACCAGGCCGACCTCCAGGCCCGGTTTGCCGTCGATCAGGGTCAGCAACGATATGAAGCCGTCGGTGGGGAAGTAGACATGCTGGGTCGGTTTGCCGGGCTCGTACAAGACTTCGGCCAGCACGAGTTGCACCGGTTCGCACACCGCCAGCAGGCGCTGGCGATCGCGTTGCGGGAGCCGTTCGATGAGTTGGTTCGGGGCACTCGCCGCCGCACCGTCCGCCGCATGGCCGGCCTCGGAAGGCCCCGGGGTCAGCGCACGATGGTGCGGGTGCAGATGGTCGAATGTCGAGGTGCTCATCGGCGGCGAGTCTACGCAGGGCGTGGGCGCGTCACCGTATGCCAGCGCACATAGGGCGCGGCGGGGCACCGCGCCGGGTGTGGGTGGTCAGGCCGCGAGCGGCAGCTCGGCGGCCATCCGGCTCGGCATGGGCAGCAGGCGGTCGTATTCGTTCTTGGCCACCGCGTAGCACTCGCAGGTGTGCTGTTCGAGACGCCGGCGGTCCAGCACGGCGATGTGGCCGCGCCGATAGCGAATGACGCCGGCACTTTGCAGCTTGAGCGCGGCAGCGGTCACCCCTTCACGGCGCACCCCGAGCAGGCTGGCCAGCAGTTCCTGCGTCATCACCAGTTCGTCGGATGGCGCGCGGTCCAGGCCGAGCAACAGGCGCCGGCTGAACTGCTGGTCGATCGAATGATGCCGGTTGCATGCGGCCGTTTGTGCCACCTGTGCGATCAGCGACTGCGTGTAGCGCAGCAGCATCTGCAGCACCGGCCCGCCGCGCTCGACTTCCGTCTTCACCGCCTGCGCGAGCAGGCGATAGGCCTGGCCCGCGCTGTGCACGACGGATTGGCTGGGAGTGGCATTGCCGCCCATCACCAGCGCGACGCCCACCATGCCCTCTTTGCCCACCACCGCGATTTCGGCCGAAGCCCCTTCGCGCGTCATGTACAGCAGCGACACGATGGCGGTGGTCGGGAAATACACATAGGCGGGAACGGCGCCGGATTCGCACAGCACCTGACCGCTGCGCAGTTCAACCAGTTCGAGGCTCGCCTGCCAGCGTGCCCATTCGACGGGCGGCAACGCGGCGAGCAGGAGATTGCGTTTCGGATCGGAGGGCGAACAACGTGGGGCGTTCATGGCAAGTCTCCTTCTGGTGTGCGAGTTGCCATGATCTGTTCCAGCCCGCGCCGCGGGTATCGGTGGCGGCCGGTTCAGCGTGTGGGTGCGGTCCTACACAGAAAGCGGTACCGGGCGCTGGTTCGCGCTGGTAGTAAGTAAACACTGTCATTTTCGCACTACAGGGCTCTGGGTTCGGCATCGCACAGACACCAGGGAGTCCTGCCCCTATGCTGTTTTTTCACCCGCATTTGAACTGGCCTGTCAAGGGCTCGCTTCTCCGCCTACCGCTGGCCAGGGGCCTGGCTAGCATCGGTCGCCACGGCGGTCCCTTCGGGCCGCATGCCTGGACGACATGCGGTTTTCGAAGTTTTGGCAGGGGGCGGTGTGGTGCATCGCCGCGCTCGGATGTCACGCGGCTCACGCGCTTCCCCCTGGTGCGATCGAAACCGATCGCGGGCAGGTGTCGCCCTCCGCAGCCAACGCGCCCGACCATGCAACCGCATTCGCACGGCACATTCTTTCCCGGCGCGATGCGGGCGGCCTGCCCTTTGCGATCGTCGACAAAGGCGCGGCCACATTGCAGGTCTACCGCGCCAATGGCCAGCTCGTCGGCAGCACGCCGGTGCTGCTGGGTCAGACGCGGGGGGACCGATCGTTGCCCGGCGTCGGTGAACGCACCGAGCGCGGCCAGCTGCGCAGCGACGATCGCACCACCCCGGCCGGCCGTTTCACCTCCGAGCCCGGGCGCAACCGCGCCGGCGAGGCGGTGGTCTGGATCGACTATGCGAGCGCCTTTGCCATCCATCGCCTGCGCCCGGGGCCTTCGCGCGAAAAACGCGCGCAGCGCCTCGCCGCGTCGAACCCGGCCGAACGACGCACCTCGGACGGCTGCGTGGTCGTGCCGGTGCTGTTCTACCAGGCCGTCATCGAGCCCGTGCTCGGCCGCAGCCGTGGCGTCGTGTATGTGATGGCAGAGGACGACCCGACGTTGCCGCCCTGGGCAGCGCTGTAGGCGCACGGAATCACCAGCCCGCGCGGCTTGCCCGCCTCGGGCTCACGAACAGGCGCGGTCC
The DNA here is from genome assembly GCA_031396425.1 of Rhizobacter sp. Lineage (GTDB taxonomy): Bacteria > Pseudomonadota > Gammaproteobacteria > Burkholderiales > Burkholderiaceae_C > JAEMQF01. The sequence continues at coordinate 10,284 of JANNKS010000049.1, forward strand.
TTTCCTACATGCAGGGGTGTCGATGCCCTGCGCCCTCGGGCCTCGGACTCGCCTAGCCTATGCATTCACCGGTTCTGCCGGCTCACCGACCTTCACCTATCCAAGGAAACTGACCATGAATGCATCCAAGTTCTTCATCTCGAGTGCCGCCGCCGTTGCCGTGGTTGGCGCGATCGGCCTGGCCTATGCGCAGACCAGCCCCAGCACCGACAGCTCCACCGCCACACCCGGCCCGGGCGCGGTCACAACGCCGACGGATCCGAGCGTGACGATCACGCCGCCGAGTGTCACGACGACAACCCCGAGCACGACGACGACGGTCACGCCGCCGCTGTCGAATTCGAACGCGCAGTCACCCACCGTGACCACCACGCCTGGCACGACGTCGGCCACCGATCCGTCGATGCGCAACATGCCGATGGGCGGCACCGGCAGCAGCAACACCGAACTCTCGAACAACCGCACCACCGGCGCCGGCAACATGCGCACGGACGGCAGCGACGTGTCGAGCGAGCTTCCGGCCCGGGCCGACCGCAACTGATCGTTCCGACGATCACGCGGCGCGTGTGCCGCCGGCCGGTTTCAATCGGCCGGCGGCATGCGCTTGTCAGTGATTCGTTCGGGAACCATCGTCTCGATTCAGCCAGGGTTCGGTCATGACAGGCGCTGCTGCCCGTCGTCGCGAGGCGCTCACTGCGCAAGCGCGCGCGGACATCGGTGTCAGCGTGCGCCGCGGACTGCTGTTCGGCGCTGCGCTGATGGCGCTGGTGCTTCCCCTTGCGATGCAGCCAGGCCGCCCCGGCCCGGTTGCCGTACAGGGAGTTGCTGCCACAACCATCACGAGCGTGGTCAAAGCCGCGCGCCGTGCCGATTTCGCCCGCCAATCCGTTTCCGCCGACGCGCGCCATCTTGCCGACTGGGTCGCCGATTCGCGCGACCACGCCGACTCGGCGTTCGTCATCGTCGACAAGAAGCACGCCACTGTCCATGTGTTCGACGCTGCGGCGCGACTGCGCGGCTCGGCACCCGTGCTGCTGGGCTCAGCGGCAGGCGATGACTCGGTGGCCGGCATCGGTGAGCGCGCGATCGCCGACGTGAAGCCGCACGAACGCATCACCCCCGCAGGCCGCTTCATTGCCGAACGCGGCCGCAACACGCTTGGCGAAGACGTGGTCTGGGTGGACTATGACGCCGCCGTCTCGATGCACCGCGTGCGCGCGACCGAACCCCGGGAACGACGGCTCGAACGGCTGGCATCGCCCGGCGTCGCCGACAACCGCATTTCCTACGGCTGCATCAACGTGCCCGCGGCCTTCTACGACGCCGTGCTGAGGCCGATGTTCGCGACGCAGCGCGCGATGGTCTACGTGCTGCCCGAGGTGCGCACGCTGCAGCAGGTCTTCGGCTCCTACGACGTGGCCACCGCGCACGGCCGCGGAACCGATTGAGCGGGCTGCGCGGCCGCAGCACCGTGCGCGGCCGAACCTGCCTGCTGCGTGCCACGACGGCGCGTCATGCGCTAACGTCGCGGCCATGTTCCCGGGCCTGACCACCACCTACTGGCTGACGCTGCACGGCCTGGCCACCGTCGTGGCGGTGCTGCTGTACATCCTCACCTCGCATGCGCTGCAGCAGCGGCGCCACCCGAGCGCGGCAATTGCCTGGGTGCTGTTCATTCTGCTGATGCCCTATGTCGCGCTGCCGGCCTTCCTGACGTTCGGGTCGCGCAAGCAGGCCCGCCCGCGCAACAGCGGCAGGCCTGGCAGCTCCACCGGCGAGGCGCCGGGGTCATGGGCGGTGCGCACCGCGGTGGCACTCGGCCAACCCGAACCGGCGGCCTATGAGGCGCTGCACCTGCACGCCGATGGGCGCGAAGCACTGCTCCGGCTGCGCGACGTCCTGGACGGCTCGTTGCATTCGATCGACATTTGCACCTTCATCCTCGGCGACGATGCGCTCGGCGGCGAGATCGTCGAGCGCCTGTGTGCGAAAGCGCGTGCCGGCGTGCGCGTGCGGCTGATGCTCGACGGCCTGGGCCGCCTGATCGGTGGGCGACCGAACCTGAAGCCGCTGACTGCGGCGGGCGTCGAGCTGACGCTCTTCGTGCCGCCCTTGCATTCGCCGCTGAAGGGCCGCACCAACCTGCGCGACCACCGCAAACTGGTGATCGCCGACGCTGCGCATGCGACCCGACGCTTGTGGAGCGGCGGACGCAACCTGGCGAGCGAGTACTTCGAAGGGGCGCCGGGGCAGGCGCCCTGGCACGACCTGAGTTTCGACCTGCGCGGCGCGCTGGTGCAGCAGGCGAGTGTGCTGTTCGAACACGATTGGGCTTTTGCGAACGGGCGCAAGGCAGTTTCGGTCGAAGCCGCACGCGAGGAAACGCCGGCACCAATCGGGCCCTCCGCCCAGCTCGTGGCGTCGGGGCCGGACCAGGTCGACGATACCGTGCACGCGCTGCTGGTCACGGCTGCGTACCGGGCCAGCCGACGGCTTGCGCTGGCCACGCCGTACTTCGTTCCCGACGCCGCTCTGCTGATGGCGCTGTGCCTGGCGGCGCGGCGCGGCGTGGAAGTGAATCTGCTGTTGCCCGCACGCTCGAACCACCGCATGTCGGACCTGGCCCGGCGCCGCGCGCTGCGCGCGCTCGCTGGCGCCGGCGGCCGGGTCTGGTTCGTGCCGCACATGGTGCACGCCAAGATGGTGGTGGTGGACGACGCGGTGGCCTTCATCGGCTCGGCGAATCTGGACAGCCGCAGCCTGTTCCTCAACTACGAATTGATGTTCGCGTTCCATGACGGTCGGGCGATCGAGGCCAGCGGGGGCTGGTTCGAGCGCGAACGCAGCCTTGCGACGCGCTACCTGCCAGCGCGCCCCGGTTTGCTGGGCGACGTCGCCGACGGCCTGGTCCTGTGGTTGGGGTTTCAGCTCTAGAGCCCGCTTCGCGTGTCTCGCCGGCAAGGCTGCGCCAGCCGGCTTCTGTGCGGCCCGCCCTTGTGTGTGCTGCCGAACGGAACCGCGCGTCGAACCGGTGCAGCATCTGATCGATCGCTGAACGCGGCGCCGAGCGCGTGGCGGGTGATCGTCTCGACAGAGGGCAACAAGCTCATGGTGAACTCAACGACAG
>JANNKS010000071.1:0-1570 GCA_031396425.1 Rhizobacter sp.
CTTGTTGCTCGGGCCATCGACCGTCTTCTGCGTCGCGGTGGCAGCATGCACCGTCGTCATCAGGCCGCGCTTGATGCCGAATTTGTCGTTCAGCACCTTCGCCACCGGGGCCAGGCAGTTGGTGGTGCAGCTTGCGTTCGAGATGATTGCCTGGCCGGCGTAGCTCTTGTCGTTCACGCCGTAGACGAACATCGGCGTGTCGTCCTTGCTCGGCGCCGACATGATGACCTTCTTCGCGCCCGCAGCGATGTGCTTGGCCGCCGTCTCCTTGGTCAGGAACAGGCCGGTGGCCTCGATCACCACCTCAGCGCCGACCTCGCCCCACTTCAGTTCGGCCGGGTCTTTCAGCGCGGTGAGGCGGATCTTCTTGCCGTTCACGACCAGCGTGTTGCCGTCGACCTTCACTTCGCCCTTGAAGCGGCCGTGCACCGAGTCGTAGCTGAGCATGTAGGCGAGGTAGTCGGGCTCGAGCAGGTCGTTGATGGCGACGACCTCGATGTCCTTGAAGTTTTGCACCGCAGCGCGGAACACCATGCGCCCGATGCGCCCGAAACCGTTGATGCCGATCTTGATGGTCATGATGTGAAATCTCCTGTTGAGTGCGTGGAAGGTGAAGAAGCAGTGGATTCAAGCTTGGCGACAGTCCCGCATTGCAGCGCAACTACGCGCGGCGGCCCATGACCTCGCGCAACGTGTTCGCGACATTGTCCGCGGTGAAGCCGAAATGTTTGAACAGCGCCGGAGCCGGCGCCGACTCGCCGTAGCTGTCGATGCCCACCACCGCCGCGCAGCCGTATTTCCACCAGCCGTCGGTGACGCCCATCTCGACGGCGATGCGCGGCAGGCCAGCGGGCAAGATGCTGGCCTTGTAGGCGGGGCTCTGGCGGTCGAACTGGGTGGTTGACGGCATTGATACCACGCGCACTGCAATGCCGTCCTTGGCGAGTGCCGCCTGGGCATGCAGCGCCAGCGGAACTTCCGAACCGGTGGCGATGATGATGGCCTGGGCCTTCTTGTTCAGCCCCACCTCGGCGGGCTCGGCGAGCACATACGCGCCCTTGGCGATCGCATCCAGGCCCGCCTTGGGCGCAGCGCCGTCCAGGCTGGGCTTGGGCGCATAGGGAATGTTCTGGCGCGACAGCAGCAAGGCACTCGGCCGGTGTCTGTTCTCGATCGCGCTGGCCCAGGCGACCAGGGTTTCGAGCGTGTCGCACGGGCGCCAGACGTCCAGGCCCGGGATCAGCCGCAGCGACGCGGCGTGTTCGACGCTCTGGTGCGTCGGCCCGTCTTCGCCCAGGCCGATGCTGTCGTGCGTGAACACGTGGATGACGCGCCGTTTCATCAACGCGGCCATGCGAAGCGCGTTGCGGCTGTAGTCGCTGAAGGTCAGGAAGGTGCCGCCATAGGGCATCAGGCCGCCGTGCAACGCGATGCCGTTCATGATCGCGGCCATGCCGAACTCGCGCACGCCATAGTTGATGTGGCGCCCGCCCTTGCCGTCGACCAGCAGCAACGTACCGTCGGCCTGCATGCGCATCGGCGCGGTCGATGACGTGTTGGTGAGGTTGGA
>JANNKS010000146.1:0-1639 GCA_031396425.1 Rhizobacter sp.
GGCCCACTGTTTTCACGTGGGTGCTTAGCTCAGTTGGTAGAGCGGCGCCCTTACAAGGCGTAGGTCGGGGGTTCGAGCCCCTCAGCACCCACCATCGCAAAGGCAACGCGCCGGTTTAGAATCGCGCCGCGTTCCAGTGACTCAGGCGAACCTCGGTTCGCCTTTGTTGCTTCTGGGTCAGCCCTGGGCTGGCAACTTTTGATCATTGCGCTGCGCTTTTGTTGAGGCCATCGATGTTTGATTTCTTTCGCAGACACACCCGCGTACTGCAGTTCGTCCTGGTGCTGCTGATCTTCCCGTCGTTCGCCTTCTTCGGCATCCAGGGCTACAGCCGCTTCACCGGCGGCGAGAACACCAAGGTGGCGCATGTGGCGGGGGTGGGCATCACGCAAGCCGAGTGGGACGCGGCGCACCGTGAGCAGATCGAACGTGTGCGACGCCAGATGCCGAATCTGGACGTGCGCATGCTCGACACGCCGGAGATGAAGATGCAGTCTCTCGACGCCCTGGTGCGCGAGCGGGTCATCCAGGCCGAGATCAAGAAGGCCAGTTTCTACACCAGCAACGAACGCCTGCAGCGCATCTTCAGCACCGACCCGGAGTTGGCGTTCCTGCGCAACCCGGACGGCAGCGTGAACCAGAATGCCCTGTCAGCACAGGGCATGTCCAGTGAAGTGTTCGCCGAACGCTTGCGCAATGACCTGACTGCGCGCCAGGTGCTGGGTGGCTTGAGTTCGAGCGCCATTGCACCCGCCAACGCAGCCAGCGCAGCGCTGGATGCGATGTTCCAGCTGCGCGAAGTCCAGGTGCAACGCTTCGAGCCGAAGGACTTCATCGCCAAGGTGAACCCCAGCGATGCCGACGTCGAAACCTTCTTCAAGAACCCGGTCAATGCGGCCCAATTCCAAGCACCTGAAAAAGCCACGGTCGAATACCTGATACTGGATCTGGACAGCATCAAGAAGGGCATCAGTGTTCCGCAAGAGGAGCTGAAGAACTTCTACGAGCAGAACTCGGCGCGATTCACCACGCCCGAGGAACGCCGCGCCAGCCACATCCTGATCAAGGCCGACAAGAGTGCGCCGGCCGAGGAACGAGCGAAGGCGAAAGCGAAGGCAGAGGGACTGTTGGCCGAGATCAAGACCAAGAACGCTGTATTCGCGGATCTGGCGCGGCGCAACTCCGACGAACCCGGCTCGGCAGAGAAGGGCGGCGATCTCGATTTCTTTGGTCGCGGCGCGATGGTCAAGCCGTTCGAAGACGCCGCTTTCGCCTTGAAGAGCGGCGAGACGAGTGGCGTGGTGGAAAGCGACTTCGGCTACCACATCATCCGCGTGACGGGTGCGCGCGGGGGTGAAAAGCGCAGCTTCGATGCGGTGCGTGCCGAAATCGAAGAAGAGCGCAGGAAGCAAATCGCGCAGACCCAGTTCGCCGAGCAGGCGGTTGCGTTTTCGAACATGGTCGAAGACCAATCCGACAGCCTCAAGCCCGCCGCAGAGAAATTCAAGCTGGAGTTGCGTACCGTGCAAGGCGTGACCCGCACTGCGGGTCCGGAGGCGAAAGGCCCGCTGGCGAACCCGAAATTCCTGGAAGCGCTGTTCGCCGCCGATGTGGTGAAGAACAAGCGCAACACCCTGGC
>JANNKS010000163.1:0-3004 GCA_031396425.1 Rhizobacter sp.
CTTGTTGACCACCTGGCCTTCGTGCACGACGATGTTCTTTTCCTTCGGCACGAGCTCTTCGTAGACCTTGCCTTCGGGGTCGGTGATCTGCAGGCGAACCTTGCCCTTGGTCTCCTTGCCGAAGGACACCGTGCCGGTCTGCTCGGCCAGCGTGCCCTTGTCTTTCGGGCTGCGTGCTTCGAACAACTCGGCCACCCGCGGCAGGCCGCCGGTGATGTCGCGTGTCTTCTGGCCTTCGACCGGAATGCGCGCCAGCACCTCGCCCGGCGCCAGATCCTGCCCGTCGCGGATCTGCACCAGCGAGCCGACCGGGAAGCTGATCGTCACCGAGTGGTCGGTGCCGGGGATCTTCACTTCGTTGCCCGCCACGTCGAGCAGCTTGACGCCCGGGCGCACCACCTTGGCCACACCGCGGCGCTTCGAGTCGATCACCACCAGGGTCGACAAGCCAGTCACCTCGTCGACCTGCTTGGCCACCGTGACGCCCTCTTCCACGTTCTCGAATTTCGCCTTGCCGGCGAATTCGGTGATGATGGGACGGGTCAGCGGGTCCCAGTTGGCCAGCACCGTTCCAGCCTTGATCTGCTGGTCGGACTTGATGCTCAGCAGGGCGCCATAGGGCACCTTGTGGCGTTCGCGTTCGCGGCCATGCTGGTCCGAAATGATGATCTCGCCCGAGCGTGAAATCACGACCAGTTCGCGTTTGCTGTTGGTCACGTAGCGCATCGTGGCGTTGAAGCCGATCACACCGTCGGACTTCGCATCCACGTTGCTCGCAACGGCGGCGCGCGAAGCCGCACCGCCGATGTGGAAGGTGCGCATCGTCAGCTGCGTACCCGGTTCGCCGATCGACTGGGCAGCAATAACGCCGATCGCCTCACCGACGTTGATCAGGCCACCACGACCCAGGTCACGTCCATAACACTTGGCACAAATGCCAAAGCGCGTGCTGCAGGTCAATGCGGTGCGGACCTTGACTTCGTCAACCCCCGCCGCCTCGAGCATGTCGAGTGAATCCTCATCGAGCAGCTCACCCGCATTGGTCAGCTGCGCCTGCGTTTCCGGGTGCAGCACTTCGATCGCGGTGACGCGGCCCAGAATTCGGTCGCGCAAGGACTCGATCACCTCGCCACCCTCAACGAGCGCACGCATGTTCATGCCGTTGTGCGTACCGCAGTCGTCCTGCGTGACCACCAAGTCCTGTGTCACGTCGACCAGACGGCGCGTCAGGTAGCCCGAGTTCGCCGTCTTCAACGCCGTGTCCGCGAGGCCCTTGCGTGCACCGTGGGTGGAGATGAAGTACTGCAGAACGTTCAGGCCCTCGCGGAAGTTCGCCGTGATCGGCGTCTCGATGATCGAGCCGTCCGGCTTGGCCATCAGGCCGCGCATGCCCGCCAACTGGCGAATCTGCGCTGCCGAGCCGCGCGCACCCGAGTCGGCCATCATGTAGATCGAGTTGAACGACTCCTGATCGACCTGCTTGCCGTGACGGTCGGTGACCTTCTGCTTGGACAGCTGGGCCATCATGACCTTGCCGACTTCGTCGCCGGTCTTGCCCCAGATGTCGACCACCTTGTTGTAGCGCTCGCCCGAGGTCACCAGGCCCGAGACGTACTGCTGCTCGATTTCCTTGACCTCTTTCTCGGCGCGCTCGATCAGGCCCGGCTTCTCCTTCGGAACCAGCATGTCGTCGATCGCGATCGAGATGCCTGCACGCGTGGCCAGCCGGAAGCCTGCCTGGAGCAGCTTGTCGGCAAACACCACCGTTTCCTTCAGGCCGCATTTGCGGAACGACGTGTTGATGAGGCGCGAAATCTCCTTCTTCTTCAGCGCCTTGTTGATGTTGGAGAAGGCCAACCCCTTGGGCAGGATCTCGCTGAGCAAGGCGCGGCCGACCGTCGTGTCCACCAGAGCGGTCTGCGGCACCCACTCGCCGCTGGCCTTGTCCTTCGTGTGGTCGGTGATGCGCACGCTCACCTTGGCGGTGATTTCGACCTGGTTGTTGTCCAGCGCACGATGCACCTCGGCGACATCGGAAAAGATGATGCCTTCGCCCTTGGCGTTGATGCGATCGCGCGTCGCGTAGTACAGGCCGAGCACCACGTCTTGCGATGGCACGATGCTGGGCTCGCCGTTCGCCGGGAACAAGACGTTGTTGGAGGCCAGCATCAGCGTGCGGGCTTCCATCTGCGCCTCGATCGACAGCGGAATGTGCACCGCCATCTGGTCACCGTCGAAGTCGGCGTTGAATGCCGCGCAGACGAGCGGGTGCAGTTGGATCGCCTTGCCTTCGATGAGCACCGGCTCGAACGCCTGGATGCCCAGGCGGTGCAGCGTTGGCGCCCGGTTCAGCATGACCGGGTGTTCCTTGATGACTTCCTCGAGGATGTCCCAGACCACCGGCGTGCCGCTTTCGACTTCCTTCTTCGCTGCCTTGATGGTCGTGGCAATGCCCATCGCCTCGAGGCGCGAGAAGATGAACGGCTTGAACAACTCGAGCGCCATCAGCTTGGGCAAGCCGCACTGGTGCAGTTTCAGCGTCGGGCCGACCACGATGACGGAACGACCCGAGTAGTCGACGCGCTTGCCCAGCAAGTTCTGGCGGAAACGGCCGCTCTTGCCCTTGATCATGTCAGCCAGCGACTTGAGCGCGCGTTTGTTCGCGCCCGTCATCGCCTTGCCGCGGCGGCCGTTGTCGAGCAACGAATCCACCGCCTCTTGCAGCATGCGCTTTTCGTTGCGAACGATGATTTCGGGGGCCTTCAACTCCAGCAGCCGCGCGAGGCGGTTGTTGCGGTTGATGACGCGGCGGTACAGGTCGTTCAGGTCGGATGTCGCGAAGCGTCCGCCGTCCAGGGGAACGAGCGGGCGAAGGTCCGGCGGCAGCACCGGCAGCACTTCCATCACCATCCACTGCGGCTTGATGCCCGACTTCTTGAAGGCCTCCATGACCTTCAGGCGCTTGGAGTTCTTCTTGACTTTCAACTCCGAGCCGGTCATGTCA
>JANNKS010000180.1:0-15979 GCA_031396425.1 Rhizobacter sp.
GTCATCAACATGGTGTCGCGCGGCATCGCCACGCCCGACGTGCTCAAGGGCATCCACCTGTCGATGGCGTCGCGCCTCGTCAAGCTGCTCAAGGTCACCGGCATCAAGCAAGGCACTGCGCTGATCACCGGCGGGCTGGCGCTGGACAGCGGCCTGCTCGCGGCGATCCAGGAAGAGATGGTCAATGAAAAAGTCAATGTGACGGCGATCAGTCACCCGGATTCGATCTACGCCGGCGCCATCGGCGCGGCGCTGTGGGGCGCGTTCCGACACGCCAAACTCAATGAGCTGCAGGAACGTGCGGCCGCCTGAGGCAGCCTGTACCGCCTGTGCGCACCGACGAAGGGAACATCCACCATGGCACTGCTCATCAACGACAACTGCACCGCCTGCGACGCCTGCAAGCCCGTGTGCCCGAACGAGGCGATCAGCGTGGGCGAACAGATCTACCTGATCGATGCGCTGCGCTGCACCGAATGCGTCGGCGCCGAGGACGAGCCGCAATGCAAGCTGGTCTGCCCGGCCGATTGCATCGTGCCCAACCCCGATTTCCAGGAGTCCGCCGACGAACTGATGGCCAAGTACGAGGGCCTGCACGGTTGAACCGGCGCGGCCAGGGCCTGCGGGTCGCCCTGCGGCGTTGCGCCGCCTTCAGCCTGCCTTGCTCGTGCCGGGGCTCGCGCGCTGGGCATGCTCCCTGGCGTCGAGGAACTCGCGCAGTTCCCGGTAACGTTCCTCCGGCTTCGGTCCGAACAACGGGTCCGCGCCCGACGCGACGGCGCTGGCCACGGTTTGCCAGTCCTGCGCTGTCATCAGGTTCGCCGCGCGCGGCAGGATCTCGTTTTCTTCGGTGGCCAGGTGGTGCCGGTAGTAGCTCAGGTAAAGCGCGACGGCCGACTCGACGGTGGCGCGCTCGACGACGTTCTCGACAATGACTTCGTTCAGGTGCGTCGTCAGTTCATCGCCTGCCACGGCGATGGCACGGTGCTCCTGCAGCAGACGGTTGATCGGCAGGCGCAACGTCGGGTCGTGCCGCACCATGCACTCAAACGCCGCGTCTTCGCGTGGATGGTGAAAGCGGTCGGACTGCTCTTTGAGGTACGACACGATATCGAGCATGAGACCGTACAGGGGGCTGCCGTCGGTCTCGAATTGCGCCAGTTGCTCTTCCAGGACCTCGAGGAGGCGGGCAAACCTGACATGCTCGGCATGCCACAGTGCAATCAGATCGGCCATGTTGAACCCTCCCGGAAACCTGCTGGCATCGGGCCAGTCTATGCAGCGCTGCGGCGCTCGCTTCGATCTGCGTCAAGCCAGACGCTGGTAGGCTCGGCCGCTTGGCTCCCATTTCTGCGGCAATGCGGTTGCGGCAGCGATTGCCGATGAAACGGAACGGAAGGCGCAGCGGGTGGATGGTCAGCCGAACACTGCGGCGGCGCTGGCGCTGACACGCGGGTTTCTTGCCGAGCTGCACCCGGGTGCAGCTCGGCCGCGCCGTGTCACGCTCGACAGCGCGCTCGAACGCGACCTGGGGCTGGACAGTCTGAGCCGCGTCGAACTCGCGGTGCGCATCGAACGCGGCCTGGGGGCGAGCCTGTCGGAACAGGCGCTCGGCAGCGCGACCACGCTGCGCGAACTGCTGGCAGGGCTGCAGCAGGGCACGGACATGGCTCCCGCGGTGGAACACGCCGCACTGGCCCCAGCCGGGCCTGAACCCGGCGAATCGGCCCCGGCCGATGCGACCACGCTGATCGACGTGCTCGACTGGCACGCCACAGCACACCCGGAGCGGGTGCAGATCGTCTGCCTGGGCGAAAGTGGCGACGTCGACATCCGCTATGGCGATCTGCAACGCCAATCAGGCATGGTCGCCGCCGGGCTGCAGCGGTTGGGGCTGGAGCCGCGCCAGACCGTGGCGATCATGCTGCCCACCAGCCCGGAATACTTCTTCGCCTACTTCGGCGTCCTGCGCGCGGGCGCGATTCCGGTGCCGATCTATCCGCCCGCGCGTCTGTCGCAGATCGAAGAACACGTGCGCCGCCACACCGGCATCCTGGCGAACGCGCAGGCATCGATGCTGATCACCGTGCCCGAGGCGCGCGGCGTCGCGCGGCTGCTGGAGGCGCATCTGCCCGGGCTTCGGCAGGTGATCACCTTGGCCGAGCTGGGCGAGGGCGGCGGCGCGGCGTTGCCGGTGGTGATTCACGGCGACGACATCGCCTTCCTCCAGTACACGTCGGGGAGCACCGGCGACCCGAAGGGCGTCGTGCTCACGCATGCGAACCTGCTCGCCAACATCCGCGCGATCGGCCAGGCGATCGCCATCCGGCGCGACGACGTGTTCGTCAGCTGGCTGCCGCTGTATCACGACATGGGGCTGATCTGCGCCTGGCTGTCGAGCCTGTACTTCGCGATTCCGCTGGTCGTGATGTCGCCGCTCGCCTTTCTGGCGCACCCCGAACGCTGGCTGCGCGCCATCCAGCAGTACCGAGGCACGCTGTCGGCGGCGCCGAACTTCGCCTACGAACTGTGCGTGAAACGCATCGACGATGCGCAGATCGAGGGGCTGGACCTGAGTTCGTGGCGCATCGCTGCGAATGGCGCCGAACCGGTGATGCCCGAGACGCTGCGCCGTTTCACCGAACGTTTCGTGCGTTTCGGCTTCCGCCCCGAGGCGATGACGCCGGTGTACGGCCTGGCCGAAAGCACGGTCGGCCTGCTGTCGCCGCCGCCCGGGCGTGGGCCGCGCATCGACGCGGTGCGCCGCGAACCGCTCAGCCGTGCGGGCCGTGCCGAGCCGGCCGCGCCGGACGATTCCGGCGCGCTGCGCTTCGTCTCATGCGGCACGCCGCTCGCCGGGCACGCGGTGCGCATCGTCGACGCCGCCGGCCGCGAGCTGGGCGAACGTTTCGAAGGTCGGCTCGAATTCAAGGGGCCGTCGGCCACCAGCGGCTACTACCGCAACCCGCAGCAGTCGGCGCGCCTGTTCGACGGCGACTGGCTCGACACCGGCGACCGCGCCTACCGGGCCGACGGCGAGGTCTACCTCACCGGGCGGATCAAGGACATCATCATCCGCGGTGGGCGCAACATCTATCCGCACGAGGTCGAAGACGCGGTCGGTGCCGTGCCCGGCGTGCGGCGTGGCTGCGTTGCAGTATTTGGCAGCCCCGACCCCGACACCGGTACCGAGCGCCTGGTGGTGCTCGCCGAGACGGTGCAGACCGACGCCGCGGCGCTGGACGCGCTGCGCGAGCGCATCGTCGGGGCCAGCGTCGCCGTGCTCGGCGAGCCGCCCGACGAGGTGGTGCTCGCACCCCCCCACACGGTGCTCAAGACCTCGAGCGGCAAGATCCGCCGCGCTGCGTGCCGCGAGCTGTTCGAGGCCGGCACGATCGGTGCAGGTGGCCACGCCGCCTGGTGGCAGGTGGTGCGCCTGGTCGGCGCTTCACTGCTGCCGCAAGCGCGGCAAACCGCGGCGACGGCCGGCCACGTCCTGCATGGCGCCAGCGTCGGGCTGCTGTTCGCACTGCTCGCGCTGCCGGTCTGGGCGCTGACCGCGCTTGCGCCCCGCCCGGCCGTGGCGTGGCGCGTCAACCGTTGGGCGTCGCGATGGCTGCTGCGGCTCGCAGGCATCACGCTCGTCGTGCGCGGCCTCGAGCACCTGCCGCGCAGCGCCTGCGTGCTGATCGCCAACCACGCCAGCTACCTCGACGGCCTGGCCCTGTTCGCGGCGTTGCCGGGGCACTTCAGCCTGGTCGCCAAGCGCGAGTTTCTCGACCATGCCATGGCGCGCCTGTACCTGAACGGCCTGGGGGTGCATTTCGTCGAACGTTTTGACGTGCGCGGCAGCGTGGACGCTGCGCAGCAGTTGGCGCATGCCGTCAAGGCGGGCGCGTCGTTGGCGCTGTTTCCCGAGGGCACGTTCGAACGCCGGCCGGGGCTGCGGCCGTTTCGCCTGGGTGCCTTTGCGGCGGCCGCGGCGGCGCAGGTGGCCGTGCTGCCGGTGGCGATCCAAGGCGCGCGGGCGCTGTTGCCCGACGGTGACTGGCTGGCGCGGCGCGGCACGATCACGGTCAGCATGGGTGCACCGGTGTTCGCGCCGGATCCAGCCACCGACCCGTTCGGCGCCGCAGTCGTGCTGCGTGATGCAGCGCGTGCCTTTATCCTGGCGCATAGCGGCGAACCCGACGCGGGTTTCGGGAGTTGAAATCCCGGGCCGCCGGCGCGGCGTGCCCTTGCAAACCCCGGAGAATCGGCCCACGGCATGTACCACGGCGAGAAACTGAATGCGATCACCCACCTTGTCGCGGCCGTGCTGGCACTGGTCGGCGCGGTGGTGCTGGTGGTGCTGGCCGCGCTGGGCGGGGACCCGTGGAAGGTGGTGAGCGTCTCGATCTACGGCGTGACACTGGTGCTGCTGTACACCTTCTCGGTGCTCTACCACAGCCTGCGCGGGCGCGCCAAGACCATCCTGCAAAAGCTTGACCACCAGAGCATCTACCTGCTCATCGCCGGCAGCTACACGCCGTTCTGCCTGGTCACGCTGCGGGGCCCCTGGGGCTGGTCGCTGTTCGGCGTGGTCTGGGGGCTTGCGGTGATCGGCAGCGTGCAGGAGTTCTGGGCCAACAAGGCGCGCATCCTGTCGGTCGTGATCTATGTCGTGATGGGCTGGGCCGTCGTGGTCGCCCTGATCCCGCTGCGCCAGGCCCTGGGCTCGGCCGGTTTCGCCTGGGTTGTCGCGGGCGGGCTGTTCTACACGCTGGGCATCGTCTTCTATGCATTCGACGCGCGCATCAGGCACTTCCACGGCGTCTGGCATCTGTTTGTGATGGCCGGCAGCGCCGCCCACTATGTTGCCATCCTTTTCTATGTGGTCTGAAACCCGTCCGGCCGGAGCGGGACGGCCGCCCGAAACACTGCCTGCCGCTGCGGCCCCGACCGCCGCCGAGTTGGCCGACTTCGCGCTTGCGCTGATCACGAGCCGCTACTCGGTGTCGCCCAAGCGGCTGGTCGCGCCGGGGCCGAACGCCGCGCAATTGCAGAGCCTGGTCGAAGCCGCCGGCTGCGCACCCGACCACGAAGCGCTGCGGCCCTGGCGGTTCGTGCGCATCGGAGCGGCGCAACGCGCGGCGCTGGGCGAATTGTTCGCGCACGCGCTGCTCGAGCGCGACCCGGGTGCACCGGCGCAGGCGCAGGCACAGGCGCGCGCCAAGGCCTTCCGCGCACCCGAGTTGCTGCTCGCGGTGGCGCGGCTCGAGCCCGTGCATGCCGACGTGCCGGCGTTTGAACGCTACGTGGCGCTCGGCGCGGCGTTGATGAACCTGCTGCTCGCCGCGCACGGCTTCGGCCTGGGCGCGATGCTCACCGGCGGCCATGCGCTGCGCAGCGCGCGCTTTGCGCAGGCGTTCGGGCTGGGGCCGGGCGAGCATGCCGTGTGCTTCGTCGCGATCGGCACGCCCACCGAGGTGCGCAGGCACCAGCGGCCCTCGGCGAGCGATCTGCTGAGCGACTGGCTGCCGCAGCCCTGATTGCGATCTTGCCCGTGACCGTGATCGTGACCGTGGCACAGGGACCGCCTGCGGCTGGTCGCCCAGCCCGGCGCGGTGATGCGGACGATGGCGACGTCAGTGCCGCTGGCCATCGCGCACAATGGGCCCGGCTGGCCCGCGCCCCTGCGCGACCCTGAGCTTCAATTCCCCACTCACTTCGTCTGCCTCATGCTCGCACGCCTGCCGGCCGCCCTGCGCGGCGTTCTGACCGGTTTCACGCTGGTCCTGAACACCTTGCTCGTCTCGGCGTCCATGGTGCCACCCGCGCTGCTCAAGCTGCTCGTGCCAGCCGCCGCGGTGCGGCGCGCCTGTGACCGCGCGCTGAATGCACTGGCATCGGGCTGGGTTGCAGTCAACAACGCCTGGATCGCCGCGGTGCGCCCCGTGCAATGGGACGTGCAGGGCGTCGAAAGCCTGCACCCGCGCGGCTGGTACCTGGTATCGAGCAACCACCAGAGTTGGGTCGACATCCTGGTGCTGCAGCGCATCTTCCACGGCCACATCCCGTTCCTGAAGTTCTTCCTCAAGCAGGAGCTGATCTGGGTGCCCGTGATCGGCCTGGCCTGGTGGGCGCTCGACTTCCCGTTCATGAGACGTGGCCGCGGCCACGGCGCACGCCAGAGCGACCTGCAGTCGACGCGCGAGGCGTGCGAGAAGTTCAAGCGCATTCCCACCTCGGTGATCAACTTCGTCGAGGGCACGCGGTTCACGCCGACCAAGCACGCACTGCAGAACAGCCCGTATCGGCACCTGCTCAAGCCCAAGATCGGCGGCCTCGGGATCGCGCTCGCGACGATGGGCGAGCAGTTCGAGGCGCTGCTCGACGTGACGATCGTCTACCCGCACGGCGCGCCGCGCTTCTGGGACCTGCTGTGCGGCCGCATCGACGCCGTAACCGTGCGCGTGCAGCAGCGCGAGATCCCGAGCGAGGTGCTGGGCAGCGACCCCGTGGGTGACAAGGCCTACCGCCAGCGTATCAGCGCATGGGTCGAGCAGCAGTGGGCCGAGAAGGACCGCTTGATCGACACGCTGCTCGCGCCGGGTTCGCCGGCGTCCTAGGCGCGCGCTGCGGGGGCCGCCTCGTCGTCGTCGATCCGGTACGCCTTGCCGCTGCGCTTGGCCTCGTACATGCGCCTGTCCGCGGCGGCGAGCAGCGCGGTTTCGGTTTGGCCGTCGCGAGGGAACAGCGCCGCGCCGATGCTCGCACCGAGGTTCAACGACAGTTCGCCGAGCCGCAGCGGGCGGCCCAGATGCCGCGACACGCTCGCTGCGCGATCCGCCAGTGAATCGGGCATCGACAAGCCGGCCAGCAGCATCACGAACTCGTCGCCGCCGACGCGCGCCGCCAGATCGCCGCCGCGCACCTGAGAGGCGAGCCGCTTGGCGGCGATGCGCAGC
Source organism: Rhizobacter sp. (assembly GCA_031396425.1). GTDB lineage: Bacteria > Pseudomonadota > Gammaproteobacteria > Burkholderiales > Burkholderiaceae_C > JAEMQF01. The sequence goes on from JANNKS010000180.1 coordinate 6,951, forward strand.
ACCTGGTCGCCGGTTTCATGGCCGTGATGGTCGTTCACGGCCTTGAATTGCGTCAGGTCGATGAACAGGAGCGCGAACGGGCCGCCCGCATCCAGCATCGCCCGGATCCTTTGCGACAGGTGCGCGCGGTTTCCCAGTTGCGTCAGGCTGTCGGTCTGGGCGTCGCGCAAGGCCCGGTCGAGGTGACCCGTGATGACCGACACATCGTGGATCACCGCCACCGACAAGGCCTCGCCGTCGAGGACCAGGTTGCACAGCGAAATCGACACCGGAATCTGCCGCCCGGATCGGTGCAGGGCGCTCAGCACCGGCCGCGCGCCCATCTGCGTGGGCTGCCCGTCGTGGCGGTATCGTTGCACCATCGATGCGTGGCGTTCGCGCACCTCGGGGGGCAGCAGCCTGGCGAGCGGCTGGCCGATCAGCTCTTCCGGTTCATAACCGAGCACGCGACGCACCGCGGGATTGGCGAACGCCACCTGTCCGTCCGAGTCGACCATCACCACCGCGTCGGGCAGGATGTCGAGCAGGTCGCCGATCACGGGTTTGGTTCGTTTCATGCAATGTGCCCGGCTTCCGCGGAGATTCAGTTTTGCACCGATTCGCTCAGCGCGGCGTACTTGGCAGTGATGAGGTCCATGCTGTTGAGGATGGATTCACTCGCGTCGCTGACCACCAGCACGAACGAGTCGGTGCCTTGCAGGTCGAGCGCGCCCCTGAACCAGTCCCATTGCAGCGCGACGGCGTCGAGTTCGAGGCCGATCGCCGGGGTGTTCTCGGGGGCGTCGCGCAGTGTCGCGAGCGCGCCTTCGAACTCGCTGCGCGCGGCGTCCAGTTCGGCGCGCAGCGACGGCGCGTCCACGCCGTAGGCGCGCAGCATGTACAGCTTGGCCAGGCGTTGCGACAGCATGCGCTGGCGCCCTGCAATGTTGACGAGGCGCGCCTGTGGCGTGCCGGCGGCGTCCTGCAGCACGACGACGAGGTGTTGGGCGGCCTGCAGCACCACTTCGCTCTGCGCCGCCAGGCGTTGCGCGCCCTCGCGGCTGACCGGCGCGGTGGCCAGGCGCCGCAGGCCGGTCCATGGGACGCGCAGGCGTGCGACGGCCTGCTGCGCGTCGGCATTCGGCGCAATCTTCGTCAGGTCAGCCAGCTGGCGATCGAACCGCCGCACCGCGCCGTCGAGCTGCGCCTGTGAAACCTCCGGGGTCACGCCCATGCCGATCTGGCAGTACGCCTTGACGATGCGCTGCGTCAGCATGCGCTGCCTGCCGGCGGCATCGATCGCGGCGCCGTAATCCAGGCCCGCGGCCGAGGCGATCGTGCAGACCAGGCCGGTCGCCGCAGCGGCGGCCAGCGTGCGCAGCCGGGTCGGAAACGAATCGATGAGCATGTCCGAAGTCCCTCCGCAACGGGTGCCGGAACGCCGCGATCATCATGCAACCGGACCCACCAGACCTTGACGCCGGTCATTGCAATGCCGCGAAGCCGCACCAGAATCGGCCGATGCGAGCCACGATGGCAGCGCGGTTCCACCGCCGCCGGACCCCGCCGCATTCGCGACTCGAATCGATCGGGTCGCTGCCTTTCGCTATGGCCTGGCCGTCAATCTTGCGGGCAACCGGTGCATGCCGCGCTCGACGGCGAGATCGCGGGCCGTCTTGCCCGCGAATCCCGGCGCTCCGGTTCCGCGCAACGAGAATTCAGCCCCCGCGTCTGCAAGCAGAAGCGCCACGTCTTCGTGCCCGGCGACGACGGCCAGCATCAGGGCACTCAAGCCGTATTTGGCCGTGGTGTTCAGGCTGGCTCTCTGGGCGATCAGCACTTCGACGAGCTGCAGATTGCCGGCATGGGCGGCCAGCATGAGGGCGGTCTGTCCATGATGGTCGGGGGCATTCACGTCGACGCCGCGGGCAAGCTCATCACGAACCGCCTGGACGTCGCCCTGCTGGACTGCAGTTTCCCATCGGGTATCCATGATTCGGAGTTTGCGCTGCTTTTGCCGGGCCTCTTCGTCTGCGCCTCACCATCGCCCGGCCCATGCCGGGGCGGGTTGGGGGCTCGGCTCGCACAGAGTCAGATCCTCTTCGAACAAGATGTCTGGGTTGCCGCCGCCGAGATTCAAGATCTGCAGCTTGCCGCTGCGCGTGGCTGCAAGCAGGTGTCCTTCGCAGTCCCAGTCCGCCCATTGCAGGTGATCGAGCCGCCGGGTCTCGCCATCGGCCTGCATTGAATAGGCCACATGCAGGCCATCCACCGCCTGATTCACGCCGAATTCGCCGCCCGCCCAGCCCAAACTCTGCAGGCCCAGCACGCGGCTGCCGCCGGGCTGGCGTTTCTGCATGCGCGCATTGCGACGCTGATCCCAAACGTCTGCCGGGTCGCGCGGTGGCGAGTCCGCAGCTTCCTGCCAGCCGCGCTGCCGTTCGTTCTCGAACTGGACCGCGCCGTTGGAGCGCAAGCCGAAGGGAAAGGGGAGCGCGGCGTCTGCAGGGTTTTCGCGGTTCTTGTCGTCGGTGAAGCGGTAGCCCCTGGTCCAGGTCCCGCACGTGCCGAACGCATGCAACGCGGTGAGCCAGGGCAGTTTCGACACCGTCACGTACGCGTCGCCGTGTTTCCAGCGGGCGCCGGGCTTGTGCGCAAAGCAGCAGAGGAACCGACCGTCGGGGGAGAGGTCGCAGCGGCGCGGGAAGATCCGTCCGCGCAGCCACGCCCCGGACTCGTAGCGCCTCTGCGCAATATCCCATCGGCCGACGTGCGACCAGTTCGTCGGCCCGCGCCGGAACACCGCAACGATCGGCGCGCGGGCCGCTGGAATGCAGTAGATCCGGGGCGGGACCTTGCCGGTCATCGCCGACCCCCAGCCGGGCGAGGCGTGCGCCGTCTCGCGCCCGGCCGTTGCAGACGCACGGCTGCCGGTGGCAGTGCGCAGGGATGACCGTTCAGGCTCCTGCATGACCATCGCCGGGGCGCCGCCACAATCCGCGGGTCCCGACCCGATGCACGGAGCGCCCGATGATCTCGTTCACCGACTACACCCGCCACGACGGCCTGGGCCTGGCAGCGCTGGTGCGCAGTGGACAGGTCAGCGCGGATGAGTTGCTCGAGACCGCATTCGCCCGCATCGAGGCGCACAACCCGGCTCTCAACGCCGTGATCCGCACCCGCCATACGCAGGCGCGTGCGGAAGCTGCGCGCATCGACTTCGAAGCGCCGTTCGCGGGTGTGCCGTTCCTGCTGAAGGACCTGATCGCGTCGCTGGCCGGTGAACCCACGGCCGGTGGCAACGCCTTGCTCGCCACGCTTCGGATGCCGTGCGACAGCGAACTGGTGCGCCGTTATCGCGCTGCCGGTGTGCAGATCGCGGGGCGCACCAATACGCCCGAGTTCGGCCTCACGCCCTACACCGAGCCGGTTCTGTTCGGGCCGACGCACAACCCCTGGTCGCTCGCCCATTCGCCCGGCGGTTCGAGCGGCGGCTCGGCCGCGGCGGTGGCCGCCGGCATGGTGCCGCTGGCCAGCGGCGGCGACGGCGGCGGGTCGATCCGCATTCCGGCGTCGTGCTGCGGCCTGTTCGGCCTCAAGCCGAGCCGCGGCCTGACGCCCACCGGGCCGGCGTTCGGCGAGCTCTGGCACGGCTTCGCGATCGAACATGTGCTGAGCCGGTCGGTGCGCGACAGCGCCGCGATGCTCGACGCCAGCGCCGGTACCGACCCGGGCGCGCCGTATGCCGCACCGATGCCGCAGCGGCCATTCCTCGACGAGGTGGGCACCGAGCCGGGCCGGCTGCGCATCGCCTTCACGCGCGAGCCGCAGTTCGGCCACGCCGCGGTGCATGCCGACTGCATCGCCGGGCTCGAGAACACTGCCCGGCTGCTCGAATCGCTCGGGCACCACGTCGAGGACGCGGCGCCGCCGCTCGACCACGAAGCCTGCGCCGTCGCCTTCGCGACCGTGATCGCGGTCGAGACGGCTGCCGAGATCGACCATCTGGCGCAGCTCACGCAACGCCAGGCGCATCGGCGCGACTTCGAACCGGCCACCTACGCAACCGCGCTGCTCGGCCGCACGATCAGTGGCACGGCGTATGCCGCAGCGGTGCGCCTGCTGCAGACGACTGCCCGCACGATGGCGCCGTTCTTCGCCCGCCACGACGTGTTGCTCACACCCACGCTCGCTGCGCCGCCGGCACTGACCGGTGCGCTGCAGCCCAGCGTTGCCGAACAGCGCTTCATCCGCATCGTGAATGCGCTCAACGCCGGCTGGCTGATGAATGCGCTTGGCGCGGTGAAGCTGCAGGCCGAGAAGACCTTCGCTTACATGCCGTTCACACCGCTGTTCAACGCCACCGGCCAGCCGGCGATGTCGGTGCCGCTGCACTGGAATGCGGCCGGCCTGCCGATCGGCATGCAGTTCGCCGCGCGCTTCGGCGAAGACGCGACGCTGTTGCGCCTGGCCGCACAGCTCGAACACGCGCGGCCGTGGTTTGATCGCAGGCCTCCGGGGTACTGAGCGCAGGCCGCGCGCCTAGGCTGAAAGCAGGCGGATGGCCCAGACCGTGGCAATGCCAAGCTGGACCAGGAAGGCAAGGAAGCGGATATTCACCGCAATCACGGAGAGGGCGGCGAGGTGGGCCGTGGACTGCACCATGCGCGCGGCAACAAGCACGTATGCCAATGAATCCGTCACGTCGGACTTGCCGGCCACGACCGCGACGAGCATGAGCCCACCCAGCAGTGGAAGGCTCTCGATGCAGTTCGCGTGTGCGCGAGCCAGGCGTTGCATGAAAGGTGAGAGGTTCGAGTTGTCGGGTAGAAAGGCGTTGGGCGCCACGCTCTTCGTGGCAACCAGTTTCACGCGAAGCAACTCCATCACCCACAGAAGGCCGATGGCCCAGGCAATGAACAGCGTCAGCGCAGTGAGTGTTGCGGTCATGGCTCAAACCTCTGAAGTGGGCAGCAAGGCTGGGTGAATCCGCCGCGCGCGTTGGGTGCTGATTCGGTGTGGCTCGGCAGGCGAAGGTGGGCTGCGCGGCGGCGTGCTACCTCGGAACGCGGCCGTAGGTGATGGAAAGCACCGTTCCGGAACGAAAACGCACCGTGGCCATCAGGTTCCCCGGCCCACGATCGTAGAGCCACTCGTCGGTGTGCTGGCACGGAACAAAGGCGCTCGCAAAGGGCTCCGGCACGGGTCTCAGCGTCTGGTTGTAGACGACGGGTGCGCAGAAGCTGTCCTTGAGGATGGGCTGCCCGCACTTGTACAGCACGGAGACTCTTGAATCACCTTCATCCGCGATGCCCCCATGGCAGCGCAGCGTTTCTGCCCCGGCATGCAGGCACAGGAACGTGAGGGGAACAGCGGCCAGGATGCGAACAATGGCACTCACGATCGGCTCCTTTCGCACAGCGTTGCAGGTCTTGCTGTCCTCGGCAGCGCAGGGTTTGAAATTACCCGCCGCCGCAGGCAGCCCAGTGGAACGAAGGGTTGGGCGTCAGCGTACTGACTTCGCAATCGGTGGTCGGTTCTTGCGGTACGAGTTCTTCAGGAAGATCTTGCCGTCTCGCAGCGTGAACAGATCGCAACCATGAACTTCGACGCGAGTACCGTCCGCCCGGGTTCCCGTGAACGTCCACTCCGATACGCCCCGGTCGCCATCGACAAAATGGCGCGCGTTCCCCCAGTGGGCATCGGGAAAGACTGCCCAGACCTCCGCATAGCCAGCCCGCACGGCGTCCCTGCCGACGTACCGGGTTCCGCAGGCGTCAGCGCCGGCCGAGGCCTCGAAGACACAGTCCTCTGTCATGAACGACATGAGGGCATCGGCGTCGTGGCGATTCCACGCGTCGGCAAAGGCCTGCAATGTTTCCGTGGTCACTTCAGGAATCACGTTCTGCATGATCGGGCACCTCCACTGAGTTTCCGGGCTGGTGTTCAGTGTACTGATGCCCAGGGTTCAGTGTTGAGGTCTGTTGTCGGAAAAAGACCGCCGTGATTCCGACCTGCGTTGGCCGAAGCCAACGCACCTCACGGCGCATGCGCGTTCAGACCTCGCAGACCAACTTTGAAAGGAAATTCGAATCACACGCGCTTGACTTGGAGACGCTCGAAGCTTCTTCGAGGTCCGAGAACGCACCATCCTGCCGGAGTTCCGTTGTTGTAGGCCAGGAGGCCAGGAGGCCAGGAGGCCGGGAGCGGGACGATCCTGGCAGAGCCGCAGCCTACCGCCTGACCAACGCAGAGACGTTTGAGTTCAGCCGCTTGCCGAAGGGGGAGGAACGCCGACGGCTGAGGCCGAAAGGCTCGATTCTCTTCTCGGCGCTGAGCCTGAAGCGACGGGAGACTTGGTGCTAACCGAGGTGCTGCAGGGTTTTGGCACTGAGCGAGAGTTCAACCAAGCCAGGAAGCTGTTGACTTCCTTGGTTGTGATTGACCTCGGAGGGCGCGAGGTGGCGGTTCAGGCCGCCAAGGACTTTCGGGTTCTGAGAACACTGGGGATCACGGTGCGGAAGACCATTGACACGGTGATCGCCACGCGCTGCATTGAACGTGGCTTCACGCTGCTTTTCAGCGACCGAGATTTCGATCCGTTTGTGCAGCACCTCGGGCTCCGCTCGGCGATGCAGGAAACCTGACGAGGTTGTAGAAAAAGCCATCCTCGAAGTCTGCCGCTGAGGCAAGGCCAAGCCCTTCGGGTGGCCTGCGCCCACAGCCTTGACACGACCGGCCTGAAACAAATGCGCCAACAACGAATACCAAAAACAAGACCACTACCCGCTTGCCCTAACGGGAAGTCCCTGCAAACGGTCAGACCCCACTGTGGTTGCCTGGCGCATGCCAACAGTAGCGACTGACCTCATGCTCGCGGCCCTGGAACTTCATGACTGCGTCGTTTTCATGGACGAAGGACGCTCGGTCGAGCAGACGGCGCGACGTGACGTTCGCGGATGCCGTGAGGGCCAAGACCCGTGACACGGCGAAGGTGCCAGCGAGCCAGTTGCAGGCGTGGACAAGTGCCTCGCTGCCATAGCCGAGGCCACGCGATGACTCGGCGATGGCATAGGAGACTTCGACTTCGTCGTCAAAAGGGCTGAAGCCGACATGCCCGAGCAACCCGCCCTTGTCCTTGTGTTCGACTGCCAGGACGTAGGGGCCACGCTGCGGGTGGCCGGGCGCTGAGTAGCAGGAGATCAGGAACCCCAGCCTGGACGAGGCGTCTTCGAGGGTCGGATAGACGTGCGACGGGAGCCAGCGACGCGTGGACGATTCTCCGTTCAGCGCCATGATTCGTGCCGCATCTTCTGGTACGAAGTGGCGCAGTCGAAGCGAGGGGGTTTCTATGGGAAGACCTTGCACAGCAGTGGAGGTGGTTTTGCGAGGCCCAAGGTTTGAATTCAGCCGCCGCCGAATGCGGTCCGCTGGAATGAGGGTTGGGCGTCTTTGCTTCCTGATCACCACCCTGGATGCGCTTGGAAGCGACCCCGACTCTTACGCCGCAATATCGATGTATTCGACTTGACTGGCTGCGTCCGGAATAGGCAAGCCGTCTTCGCGAAGCCCTTCAATGTGGAAGACGATTGCTTCCCGAATTTCAGCCTCAACCTCCGCCACAGTTGCGCCTGTTGCGACACAACCTGGTAAGTCCGGCACATATGCGGAGTAGTTACCTTCGGCCTTCTCAATGACGATGGCGTAGCGCATATGACCTCACGACTTCAGACCGGCCTGCTTTTGGATACTGTTCAGTGTTCCGGGCGCCAGATCATCGCTCGGTTTGCCGGGAACAGTGACGCGACCAGGCTTGCTCGCGTGCTTGAATTGGCGATGACTTCCACGAGTTGCAACCAAGTGCCAGCCGTCGGCCTGGAGCATTCGGAGCACTTCGCTGACCTTCATGGGCCAAGAATAACAGCGCCTGCTGTCGACGCTCCGGCGGTACTTCTATGACGCCCTACGTTTGAGTTGAGCCGCAGACACCGGTACTCCGGTGGCTGTCGGCTCGAACCAATGGTTAGCCGTCACTCCTTCCACTCCACTGGAACACTTCGTACTTGCTGGGCATTCCAGGCAGTGACGAATGTACCCTGACCGCTCTTGGCAACGCTGAGCAAAGAGACGTGGTACCGATACGTGGAACCAAGCTTCTGCTCGGCGATGGAGATTGCCTTCCGTGCGGGTGCACCACCGAGCAAGAAGTACAGTGACACCACGAGAACGAGGACCATGCCGACGCCCATACTGGCAGGAACGCGCATGTTCCTTACCTTCCTTCTAGCCAACGCTCTGGCAACCAGGACCGGGGATTGGCCCAGCTCTCGTTGGAGCCAGTACAGAAGCAGCAGCAGACCAAGCGTAAACGCTGCGACCACAAGGGCTGCGGTCAGGTTCAAGCGTAGCTGAGTGAGCGTGAGATCCAAGGGCTGCAGGAAGGGCCAGGTGAAGACGAGAGCCACGAAGCCAGCGAGCATGAACACTGCGAACCAGCGAACTGCGCTTGCGGCACGCATACTTCCGCGAAGCAGGAAGATGCCAGCTGCAACGGCAAAGATGTTAAAGCTGGAAGAGTACGAAATTCTGTTCACGATGCAGTAGATCATGACCGCGATGTCGAGAAGTCCGACGGCCAGCAGGACAGCACCTGTCTTCTTGAGGATCGGCGTGTGCGCGCTGGGTTCCATGTGACGGCTAACGTTTGAGTTCAGAGGCCGCCAGAGGCGGTTCGCTGGAATGAATGGTTCGGCCGCATTCTTCGACTACGCACGGCCCTCTTTGCGACCAAGGCCCTGGGCGATGAACGTGAGTACGAGCGTGTTGAGGGAAACTCCTTCCGCTTTGGCGCGCGTGGTGAGCTGCGCATGCACTGTCTTTGGGACACGAGCTACGAATTTCCCAGACGCCACACCGCCCGCATTTGCCGCAGGGACCGGGTGGCCCTTGGCCTTGAGCGCGGCGATGGTGGCTTTCAGAGCTTCTCGCCCATGCTTCAGCGCTTCTTCGACTGTTTCTCCGTCGGAGATGCATTCAGCGAAGTCTGGAAA
>JANNKS010000208.1:0-6968 GCA_031396425.1 Rhizobacter sp.
GTCGATGGGCGGGCGCGGCGCTGCGCTGGATGCCGCATTGGCTTACTCGACCGTGGTGTTCAGCGGTGCCATCTCGGTATGGTTGCTCAACATACTCGGCAACGTCGTGCGCGGCACCGGCAACATGAGTCTGCCCGCCCAAGTTCTGGTAGCCAGTGTGCTGGGGCATGCCGTGCTTTCGCCGCTGCTGATCTTTGGTTGGGGCCCAGTCCCGGCGCTGGGGCCGGCTGGCGCAGGCTGGGGGCTGGTGCTCTCATTTGCTATAGGCAGCCTGGTGCTGTGGCGCCATTTGCGTTCGGGCCGCGCATTGGTGAGCCTGCGGCTTGGGTCGCGCGGTGCCAACGGCACCCGCTACGAGTGGAGTCTGTTCAGGGAGATTCTGCGCGTCGGCATTCCGGGCGTTGCCAATGTCGCCATCAACAATCTGACGGTGATCATCCTCACAGGCATCGCCGGACACCTGGGACTGGCCAGTGCAGTGGGCTATGCCATGGGCGCGCGGCTCGAATACATCATGATTCCCCTCGCGTTCGGGTTTGGCACCGCACTACTTGCAATGATCGGCACCAACTGGGGCGCGGGGCAGTTTCAGCGCGCGCGCCGCATCGCCTGGACCGGTGCGCTGACCGTGGCGATCTTCTGCGGCGCTGTCGGCGTCTTCTTTGCCCTCGCGCCTGCGCTGTGGATGGATCTGTTCACGACAGACAGCGAGATCACACGGGTTGGAACGCTTTATCTGCAGGTCGTCGCGCCCTTCTATGCTGTTTACGGCGCCGGCATGGCGCTGTACTACTTCATGCAGGGAGTGGGCAATATTGTTCCTGCAGTGCTGGCCAATGCGGCGCGACTCGCCGCCTGCTCAGGCACCGCGTATGGCGCAGTGACCTGGTTCGATGCAGGACCCATAGGCATCTTTGCGGCCATCGCGGCCAGTTTTTTGCTGTATGGCGCGCTTGTCTTGTGGGCGTTCTTGCGCACCCCAGATCCTGCAACGCCGTGCCAAACTGCGAAGGCAAGTTAGTCTGGCGACCATCTCCTCACTTCTTTGGCGCCGCAAACAGGAAGATGGTCGCGACCAATTCCGGCGTGACGGACTTTGAGATCGCCTCTGCTGGACAGGACGTCGGGGAACTTCCGCAATGACTTGAGACCGACCTTTCCCGCAGTCCCTTTGTCACTGATCGGATCACGGGAACTGGCCGACGGCCGTCCGCCACTTGTCAATGACGATCGACCGTAGCCCCTCACTTTGCCGACATCGAGCATTCAAGGGCCGGTATGGGATGCCCCACTTTTGGCTCAAGTGCTCGGAACGAGCACCGGCCGACGACCCGAAGCAAACCTTCGTCTCCCGGCAAGGCGCACGCTGTTGGTGGCGCGGCAGCCGTCCAGCGCGACTCGACGCTGCCTGACTGGCTCTATTTCGAGGGTTGCCGGTGGGCATCGGGCCTCGCCGCGCTCATCGCGCCTTCGAGGTCGCGCCAGAGGTCACCAACGTCTTCGATGCCGACGCTGAGTCGAAGCAACGCGGGCGGCAGATGCTCTTGCCCCGGGATGGCTGCGCGCCGCTCCATCGTCGATTCGACGGCCCCCAGGCTGGTGGCGTGCCGCACGAGCCGCACGTTCTTGCAGACCGCGTCGGCCATTGCGGCGCCGCCCAGGACATCGAACGAAAGGATGGTGCCGAAACCTTTGAGCACGCGCTTGGCCGTTGCATGGGTCGGGTGCGACGGCAGTCCGGGATAGCGGACCCGCTCCACCAGGGGATGCCGCTCGAGCCGTTCGGCCAGCACCTTCGCCGACTGCTGCGCGCGTTGCAGGCGCAGCGCCATCGTACGCGCACCGCGCACCGCCAGGAAGCACTCCAGCGCGCCCGGCGTCGCCCCAGCGAGTTCGCGAGACTTCCTGAGTGCATGCCAGAGCGAGTCGTCCTGCGTCGTCGCCACGCCGGCCAGAAGATCGGAGTGCCCGCCGATGAACTTCGTCGCCGACTGCAGCGACACGGTGGCGCCGAAGTCCAGCGGCCGCTGGTTCAACGGGGTCGCGAAGGTGTTGTCCACGGCCACGATGGCACCGGGCCTGCGTGGCGCCGCGCAAATGGTTTGCAGATCCGCCAGGCCCAGCAGCGGGTTCGATGGCGATTCGAGCCAGACCAGGTCGGCCTGAGCGCAGGCGCGGATCCAGCCCGCCGTATCGTCCAGGGCGATGCGCTGGATCGACCAGCGACCGCGCTGTACACCCGCGGCAGCCAGGCCGGCCACACCCTGGTAGCAATCATCCGGCAGCGCGACGACTGAACCCGCCGGCAACTGATCGAAGACCGCGGCGATCGCGGCCATGCCCGAAGCGAACGCAACCGCCTGGCCCGACTCCAGGCCACCGAGCAATTCCTCCAGCGCCTGCCAGGTCGGCGTGCCGTCGTCGCGCGCATACTCGCGCGCGCCGCCGATGATGAAGTTCGAGGCCGGAACGAGCGGGACGTTCAGCGGCGCGCCGGGCTCGGAAGCACGGCCCGCCGTGACGAGCCACGATTCGAGCGTGAGTTGGTCGGGATGCTGATGCACGGAAGCTGCCTTTCGGAAGGGTATCGCCGGCTCAGTCGGGATCGCGCATGCGCAGCGCCAGTTCCGCATGCCCCCGTTCGCCCAGGACCTCGGCGGCGCCCAGTCGATCGCGCGTTTCCTTGTTCTGGCTGAGCTTGGACTTGCCCACGAGCGACGTGAGGCTCACCTCGATGCCGACGATGTTGCGCAGCATCCCGTCGATGAACTCCTGCGCCGAGTCCGTCATCTTCCAGGGCTTGGGCTCGGCGGCCTCGAACCGGCGCGTCAGGCGGGCCACCAGGCCGCGCACGAAACGCTCGTCGTCGCGCACGGTCAGCGTGCCATGCGCGTGCACCACTTCGTAGTTCCAGGTCGGCACCTGGCGGTGCGACTCGTGTTTGCTCGGGTACCAGCTGGGCGAGATGTACGCCTCGGCACCGCGGAAGATCACCATCACCGGCGACCCAGTGGCGCAGCGCTGCCAGAGCGGATTGTTGCGCGCCACATGCGCCGTCAAGGTGCCCAGCGGGCCGGTGGCGGGATCGAACTCGAACGGCAGGTGATCCGCATCGAGCCCGTCGCCGCACTGCGTCACGAGCACGCCGAGCGGATGCTCCCGGATGATCTTGTGGAGCGCGGCAGCATCGGTGACGGCGAAGTGGGGTGGGATGTACATGGCGCGGGCGCGTCGTCGTGGGTCACGGTGGCGATCGGGTGACTATTGCCGCTCACCGGCACAATCGCAAGAACCAGTCTCGGTGAATCTGAATGGGCCAGTTGAAAGCACCTCCTTCGTCCCGGCATCCGGGCGCCACGGGCGCAGGCCGTCGGATCTACGATCTGCTGCGCGTGCAGATCGCCAACGCGTGTGCTTGAAGTCCGTCTCCCGGGGTGTTGCACCTTGCAGCGTCAGCACCTTCTGGCCGGCGCGCGGGCCGAAGGCGATGCGATAAGTGCAGGCTGCGGCCTGCAGCGGCCTGAGCACGCGAGCATCGTCCGAATCACCGTCGGTGTCGGCCAAGTACGCTTGGCCTCGCTCTTCGATGAGCAACCCCCGACGGGTGAGCATCTTCATCGTGCGGGTAATGATCTTGTGCAACACCGCCTGCAGCGCCTGATCGGTCGGCGCGGGTGCGATGTCGTCGCCGTCCAGGCCATCTACGGCGACGACGGCGCCGACATCATGAACGGCGGCGACGGCATGGCGCAAACCCCTTCATTCGCGGGGGATAGGGGGGCGGGCCGCATCGGTCGGGTGTTCGTCATTTCATTTCGAACGACCTCACCGCCGACCACGCGCCGGCCGCACCCGAGGCCGCGTTGGCGCGCACGCGCCACCACAACTTCTGCTTCGGCAGGCCGGTGATCGTCACGTGCGACGCGCTCACGCTCTGGCTCGCCGTGAGCGGCGCGGCGATGCTGCTCGAGCTGTCGATTTGAATCGTGTAGGACGTCGCGCCGGCGACATCGCTCCAGTCGAACGCGACCGCAGAACCTGCGTTGAAGCGCGCCCCGTTGGCTGGGCTGGCGAGGCTCGGTGCGGCCAGGCCGGCCTGGCCGGCGGGGGTGATCGTGAGCGTGGCGAGTTGCGTCACCGCGACCGCGCCGATCGCGCCCAGACTGGCCGACAGCGTGGCCACGGTGTCGGTGCTGACCGCGAGCGTGCTCACTGCAAACTGCGCTGTCGTGGCGCCGGCCGGCACCGTCACTGAGGCCGGCAGCGTGGCCGCGCTCGTATTGCTCGCCAGGCTGACGACTGCGCCGGCCGAAGTTGCCGCGCCGCTGAGCGTCACCGTGCCGGTACTGGTGGTTCCGCCCGCCACCGACGAGGGGTTGACCGCCACGGCGCGGAGCGTGGGCGCGCCTGCCGGGGCCAGCACGCTCAATTGCGCGAGCAAGACGCTGCTGGACGGCGTGGCCTGCAACGTGACGAGCACGTCGGCCCCCACCGCTTGCGTGCCGATCGCGAAACTGACGCGGTCGGCGCCTGCGGGCACGTTGACGCTTGACGGAACAAGCACCGCCGGGTTGTCGCTGGTCAGCGTGACCAAGAAGCCACCGGCCGGTGCCTCACCATTGAGCACCAGCGTGGCCTGCGACGATTGCCCGCCGGTCACACTCAGGGGATCGAGAAAGAATGCAGTCGCTTGCGTCGCCGCCGGCGTTGCGGTGACGAGCAACGGAGCCGTGAGCACCTGCGCGCCCAATTGCGCGCGCAGCGTCACCGCGGTGTTCGTGGCAACGGCCAGAGTTTCCACCGTGAACGACGTGCAATCGGAACCTTGCGGCAAGGTTACTTCGGCCGGCCGAACCGGCGCCACCGCGGGGTGACTGCTGGCCAGCGCGAGCGTGATGCTGCCCACGGCGGGCGCCGGGGCGAGCTGGTCGACGCAAGCAGTGCCAAATGTGATTTGGCCGCCGACCAGGCTGGCGCTCTCGACACGCAGCGACAGCAGTTTGACCGGCGGCGGCGTACCCGGTGCCACGGCGAGCCAGGAGCGCGCGCTGCGCGACGCGTAGAAGGTACCGCCACCGGACAGCGGTTGCAGCAGTGTCAACCGGCCGTCCAGGGGCGCGAACTCGATGCGGTTGACGGCCGCCGTGCGCACTTCGAAGGCCTGGCTCATCGCGCCCGTGGCCAGGGGGATGCTGAGGCGGCTAGGTTCAGCGGCCACCAGGCTGTCGGTGGACACCAGGCCGGTGCTGCCGGCAGTCGCGGCCCCTGGCAACTGCAGGGTTCCCGCGCCCGGATGGCCGCCGACCAGGCGTTTCGTGTTCAGGGCGATGGGAACCGGCCCGGTCGTTGCGCAAATGTCGTTCCAGCTCGTGCCGTTCAAGGGGCGGGTTTGGCAGCCGAGCGTGCATTCCTGGCGCACGCTGCATTGGCCCGATCCCGTGGGGCAGTTGAACAACACGCCGGCCTCCCCGGCGCACACGAGGCCCGAGCGATCCGGGCGCGGGCTGATCACCGGGTCAGTGGGCAAGGCCTGCACCGTCACGTTCAGCGTCGCCGACACCGCCGCCCCCGCCAGCGGGTTCAGCGCCGAGATTGCGGCGTTGAACGCCAGGCCGCTGTAGCGCCGGTAGCGCGCGTTCATGGCCACCGTGAAGCTCGCCGTCGTCTGGCCCGCCGGCACGGTGACGTAAGGAATCGACGTCGCCAGTTCAGGCAGCGAACTGGCGAGCTGGATCACGCTGCCACCCGCCGGTGCCGGCGCCGCGAGCGTGACGATGCCGGTGGCCGAGGCGCCACTGCCACCGGCGATCACCGATGGCACCAATTGCACTGCCGTCACGCTTTGTGGCTGCGCGCTGGCGCCCAGTAGACACAGGCCCAAAGCCGCGAGCACCTTGCGCAAGCCAGCGGACCGCTTCTGTGCAATATCGAATTTCATTCCTGGTCACCCCTGTGTTGACGACTGCTGCCCGAGCGATCGCTATCTGTGTGTTTCAAGTCAACTTCACTGCCGCAGCGGAACTGCCGACGGCAACCAGGATCCCCGGGATGGCTGAGGCGATCTCTTGCCGTCCGACGCTCGAGGCCCTGGCCTCTGACAGAGTCGGTACCGGCCGGTCAGATACGTCATGCGGGTAAGTCCTGGGTATTTCATGCGTGCACGCGGCGGCGCGTGCGAATCGCCGCGCGACACTGGTCGCGCAGACATCCGCACATTGCATGGACAGCGGGTCCAGGTGGCGTGGCGTTGCCGGGCATCGCTCGACCAAGGTGGCGAACTGGCGTCAAAATCCGCTCGGGGAGAAATGATGAGCACTGAAACCGGGCCCACCGCGCCCATGCCCTCGTCCGGCGCCGCCCCGAATCCGCTTCGCTTCAACCTGAGCCGCTGGTTCGCCGTGGTCGCCTTGGTCTCGATCGCCGTCATCGCGGTGGCCACGGGCGCGCTGCTGGACCGCTTCATCACGCAGCGTCTGCTCTGGCAAGAGGCGGTCCTGACGAAGGAATTCGTGCAGAGCCTGGTGCGTGTCGAGGGCTCGCTGCAGGCGTATTTTTCCGACCCGTCGCGCGGCCTCGATGCGGAAACCGAAATGGCGTTCACGCACATCGCCGCGATGCCCGACATGCTGCGCGCCAATGTCTATGACCCGAGCCGGGCGCATGATCTGGTCGAGCGACCGCTCCCTGATCGGGCGCAGTTTCGGACCCAACGTCGAACTCGACACGGCCTTGGCCGGCCATGTCGTGACGCACTCAGCCGACTCCGGCAGCGCCAATCTCGGCAAAGCCGAGCACCAGGATCTGAAACACCCGCAGCCGGTCTTCATCGAGATCTATGTGCCGGTACGCGATGTG
Source organism: Rhizobacter sp. (assembly GCA_031396425.1). GTDB lineage: Bacteria > Pseudomonadota > Gammaproteobacteria > Burkholderiales > Burkholderiaceae_C > JAEMQF01. The sequence continues at coordinate 6,856 of JANNKS010000208.1, forward strand.
GCCGGTGCGCGCGTGCTCGCCGTCATCGAGTTCTACAAGAACCCGAAGGCGCTGCTGACCGCGCTGGCGAATCTGCGGCTGTACATCGCGCTCGGCGCCGCGGTCAGCGGCGT
>JANNKS010000221.1:0-2861 GCA_031396425.1 Rhizobacter sp.
CGAACGCTTCTACCGCTATGGGCTGCTCACCAACCCGGCGCTGAAGATCTACAAACCCTGGCTCGACCAGGCCTTCATCGACGAACTCGTCGGGCGCACCGAGATGTCGGAGTTCATGCGCGCAAAGGGCTTCGCGTACAAGATGTCCAGCGAGAAGGCCTACTCGACCGATTCCAACCTGCTCGGCGCCACCCACGAGGCGAAAGACCTGGAGCATCTGGACAGCGGCATTCGCATCGTGCAGCCCATCATGGGCGTGGCGTCGTGGCGCGACGACGTGGAGGTGAAGCGCGAAGAAGTGCGCGTGCGCTTCGAAGAAGGGCAGCCGGTGGCGCTGAACGGGCGCGAGTTCCCCAACGCGGTGGAACTGCTGCTCGAAGCGAACCGCATCGGCGGCCGCCACGGCCTGGGCATGAGCGACCAGATCGAGAACCGCATCATCGAAGCGAAGAGCCGCGGCATCTATGAAGCGCCCGGCCTGGCGCTGCTGTTCATTGCCTATGAGCGGCTGGTCACCGGCATCCACAACGAAGACACGATCGAGCAGTACCGCGACAACGGCCGGCGCCTGGGCCGGCTGCTGTACCAGGGCCGCTGGTTCGACCCGCAGGCGATCATGCTGCGCGAAACCGCGCAACGCTGGGTGGCGCGCGCGGTGACCGGTGAAGTTGCGCTGGAACTGCGCCGTGGCAACGACTATTCGATTCTCAACACCACATCACCGAACCTCACCTACAAGCCCGAACGCCTGACGATGGAGAAGGGCGCCTCGACCTTTTCGCCGCAGGACCGCATCGGCCAGCTGACGATGCGCAATCTCGACATCACCGACACGCGCGAGAAGCTGATGGTGTATTCCAAGGCCGGCTTGTTGCTGCCAGGCTCGGGTGTGGGCTTGCCGCGCCTGACGAACGACGACGACGAGTAGGCTCCCGCGCCGCCCTCTGACCGGAAGGGTCTACCGGCGATCGGATCCGCCTGGCGGCCGTGGCAAGCCGCGAATCTGCACGGCCTCGGCGCCCGGCCTTTGATCGACATCAAAGCGGCCGTATCGCATGTCTCTACAGTGTCAGCAAGGCAGACCGTGGAGGCTCCATGTACGAACATTTTCTGGTCCCCGTGGACGGCAGTGAGCTGTCCGACCGGGCCATGAACTCGAGCATCAACCTGGCTCACAAGCTGGGCGCGCGCATCACCGGCTTCATCGTCGAGCCGTTTGTGCCGCCACCGGCGAGCATCGGCGAGGGCTACCAGTACCGGCGCGTGGTGCGTCAGCACGACAGCGTGGTCGAGGCGCACGCCGGCAAGGTGCTGGAGCGCTTCGAAGAACTCGCCCGTGCGAAGGGCGTGGGGTTCACGCGCCACAGCACGCAGAGCACCGATATCGACGCGGCCATTGTCGATGCGGCCACCGAACACCATTGCGACCTGATCATCATTGCCACGCACGGCCGCAGCACGATCGGTGAGCTGCTCTGGGGTTCGCACACCAAGAGTTTGATGGCGCTGACGAAGTTGCCGTTGTTGGTCCTGCATTGAACCTGCTGAACGACACCGAGGCTGCGTCACATGCGAGCGCTGACGGCGCGGCGCACGTTGCGCAGGCATTGGCCGACACCTGCCGGCGCAGCGGCTTGTCGCCATTGCGGCTGCGCGGTCTGGAGCTGCTGCCCGTCGTGCAGGGCGGCATGGGCGTGGGCGTGTCGGCGCACCGGCTCGCCGGCAGCGTGGCCGCGCTCGGTGCGGTGGGCACGATTTCGTCGGTCGATCTGCGCCGCCATCACCCCGACCTGATGCAGCGCACCCACGACCTGCCGCACACGGCGGTCGCCAAGCGCGAGATCAACGCCGCCAACCTGGAAGCGCTGGAACGCGAAATTCGCGCCGCACGCGTGCTGGCGAACGACCGTGGCCTGCTGGCGATCAACGTGATGCGCGCGGTGAGCGAATATGGCCCGTCGGTGCAACGCGCGCTGGAGTGCGGCATCGACGCGCTGGTGGTGGGCGCCGGGTTGCCGCTGGACCTGCCCGACCTCGCGGTGGATCATCCGTCGGCGCTGCTCGTGCCGATTCTTTCCGACGCCCGTGGCGTGCAGCTGCTGGTGAAGAAGTGGGAGCGCAAGAAGCGCCTGCCCGATGCCATCGTGATCGAACACCCGCGCCTGGCCGGCGGCCACCTGGGTGCAGCGTAAATCGCCGACCTGAATGACCCGCGGTTCGACTTCGAGAATGTGATTCCGCAGTCGCTTGCCTTTCTGCGTTCAGCGGGCATCGAAAAAGAAATTCCGCTGATCGCCGCCGGCGGCATCCGCTGCTTCGAGGACATTGCGCGGGTGCAGGCGCTCGGTGCTGCGGCGGTGCAACTGGGCACGCCGTTCGCGGTGACGCTGGAAGGCGACGCGCACCTCGAATTCAAACGCGTGCTCGCGACCGCGCGCGACGAAGACATGGTCGAATTCACCAGCGTCGCCGGCCTGCCGGCGCGTGCCGTGGCGACGCAGTGGCTGCGCAACTACCTGAAGGCCGAGCCCAAGCTGCAGGAGGTGGCCCACGTCAAGCCTCGCTGCACGCTCGATTTCGACTGCCTGGCCCAATGCGGCCTGCGCGACGGCCTGCCGGGCTGGGGGCAGTTCTGCATCGACACCCAACTCGCCGCCGCATTGCGCGGCGACGTGAAGAAGGGCCTGTTCTTTCGCCGCCGACCAGGAGTTGCCGCTGGCGGTCGGGGTCGGGCCGGAAAGGTTGGTCGAGTTCGTGATGGTAAAAAGTGAAGCCGCGTTTGAGGCCGCAGGCGATTTCAGGACGCTCGCGTTGCCAGCTTCCCCATTTCACGAACGGCGACAGGCGCGGCAGATCGTAGC
>JANNKS010000240.1:0-2518 GCA_031396425.1 Rhizobacter sp.
AAGCTCGACCCGGCCGAGCTGCGCCGGCGCAACCTGATCCGCCCCGAGCAGATGCCCTACACCAACCCGATGGCGCAGGTGTACGACTGCGGCGAGTTCGAGAAGATCCTCGACCAGGGCCTGGCGCTGGCCGACTGGAACGGTTTCGACGCGCGGCGCGCCGCATCGAAAGCGAAAGGCAAGCTGCGCGGCCGCGGCCTGGCGAGTTTTCTGGAGTGGACCGGCGGCAACGTGCTCACCGAAAACGTCACGGTGAACGTGCTGCCCGAAGGTTTCATCGAACTGACGAGTGCGACCCAAGCGATGGGCCAGGGCATCGCGACCAGCTATGCGCAGCTGGCGGTCGACGTTTTTGGCGTGGCGATCGACAAGATCCGCATCGTGCAGGGTGACACCGACCGCGCCACCGGTTTCGGTAGCGCGGGCTCGCGCTCGATCTTCACCGGCGGCGGTGCGGTGCAGGTGGCCTCGGAAAAGACCGTCGAGCACGCGAAACAGCTCGCTGGCGAGTCGCTCGAAGCCGCCGCCGGCGACATCGAATACCGCAACGGCCGCTTCCAGGTGGTCGGCACCGACCTGGGCATCGGCCTGTTCGAACTGGCCGCAAAGCAGCAAGGCGCGCGCATCACAGTCGACGGCAGCGCCACCGCGGGCGGCCCCAGCTGGCCGAACGCCTGCCACGTTTGTGAAGTGGAAGTCGACCCCGACACCGGCGAGGTCGACGTGGTGGCCTATGCGTCGGTGAACGACATCGGCCGGGTCATCAGCCCAGCCATCGTGCGCGGCCAGATCGAAGGCGGCGCGGTGCAGGGTATTGGCCAGGCCTTGTGCGAAAAAGTGGTCTACGACCCTGACAGCGGCCAGCTGCTCAGCGCCAGCCTGATGGACTACGCCCTGCCGCACACGGATGGGTTCCGCGGCTTCAAGACAGAGTTCGACACCAGCGTGCCATGCCGCACCAACGTGCTGGGCGTGAAGGGCGTGGGCGAACTCGGCACCATCGGCGCGACGCCGGCGGTGGTGAATGCGGTGGTTGACGCGCTGGCGCACAGCGGCTTGGGGCGAAAGGCCGAACAGGTGCCGATGCCGCTGACGGCGCCTACCGTCTGGCGGGCTTTGCGGGGTGAGTTCGACGAGGTGAAGCTGGCCTGAAGTGCCGGGCGCATACTCCACGGCCCGCATTCCAAGCCGCCGCGGGCAACCACTTCCAAAGGCGAGGCCTTGAACCCCGAGCAGCACGCCCGCGAGGAAATCGACCAGTTGCTCACGGCGGCGGGCTGGGCCGTTCAAGGCGTGTCGGCCGTCAACTTGCACGCGGCACGTGGCGTGGCGATCCGCGAGTTTCCGCCCAACCCCGGTCACGGCTTTGCCGACTACCTGCTCTATGTGGACGCCAAAGCCTGCGGCGTGATCGAGGCCAAGAAGGCCGGCGCCACGCTCACCGGGGTGGAAGCGCAGTCCGCGCGGTACGCCCAGGGCCTGCCGGCCGCGCTGCCGGCGTGGCACCGCCCGCTGCCGTTCGCGTATGAATCGACCGGCATCGAAACGCATTTCACCAACGGGCTGGACCCCGCGCCGCGCGCCCGCAACGTGTTCGCATTCCACCGCCCCGACATGCTGACCGAGTGGTTGACGGCTTTGTCGCCAGCGACGGTGCTCACCACCAGCGGGACGGCGCCAAGCTCTGAAACCCAGTTCGCGCCGGCCACGTTCCTCGCCCGCCTGCGCCACATGCCCGAGCTGAAAGACGAGCTCTGGCCGCCGAAACCGCAGGCGATTGCCAACATCGAAAAGTCGCTGCGCGAAAACCGCCCGCGCGCGCTGGTGCAAATGGCCACCGGCTCGGGCAAGACGCTGCTCGCCATCGTGCTAGCGTACCGGTTGATCAAGTTCGCCGGCGCGCGGCGCATTCTGTTCCTGGTCGACCGCGGCAACCTGGGCCGCCAGGCGAAGAAGGAGTTCGACGCCTACGTCTCGCCGTACAACAACTTCAAGTTCGGCGAGGAATACATCGTCCAGCACCTCACCACCAATAAGCTGGACAAGAGCGCGCGCGTCGTTGTCAGCACGATCCAGCGCTTGTTTTCGATGCTCAAGGGCCGTGAGCTGCCCGACGAAGACGACGAACACTCCACCGACGGTGCCGAGGGCCTGTTCAAAGACCCGGAACCAATCGGCTACAACCCGAACTTCCCCATCGAAACCTTCGACATCATCGTCACCGACGAAGCGCACCGCAGCATCTACAACCTGTGGCGCCAGGTGCTCGAGTACTTCGATGCCCACCTGATCGGCCTCACCGCCACGCCCAACAAGCAGACCTTCGGCTTCTTCAACCAGAACCTGGTGATGGAGTACGGCCACGAGGCGGCGGTCGCTGACGGCGTCAACGTGCCCTTCGACGTTTACAGAATTCGCACGCGCATCACTGAGGGCGGCTCGACGGTCGATGCCGGTATCTTCGTGGACAAGCGGGACCGCGAATCACGGGCAGTACGTTGGCAGAAGCTCGACGAAG
>JANNKS010000255.1:0-2169 GCA_031396425.1 Rhizobacter sp.
CCGGCGCAGTTCCGGGCAGCCAGCGCCTTCATGGACCGTCTGGGCGCGCCGGTGCTGGCGATTCCAGGCAACCACGACCTGCCGCTGTTCGATCTGTGGACGCGCCTGCGACGCCCCTATGCCCGGCACATCGTGGCCTTCGGGTCCAATCTAGAACCCGTGCACTCTTCGCGCGACATGCTGGTGGTGTGCGTCAACACCACCCGCGTCTGGCGACACAAGCATGGCGAGGTGTCGGCGCTTCAGATCGACCGCGTGGCCTGGCTCCTGGCGGGGGCCAGGGCTGCGCAGTTGCGCGTGGTGGTGGTGCACCAGCCCGTGGCCGTGACGCGCGCCGAAGATGTGCCCAACCGGCTGCGCGGGCACGCCGCCGCGCTGCAGCGCTGGGCCGCCGCCGGCGCCGACCTCGTCATGGGCGGGCACATCCACCTGCCCTACGTGATGGCGCTGCACGGCCTGACGCGGCCGATGTGGGCTGTGCAGGCGGGAACGGCGGTCTCTTCGCGCGTGCGCAGGGACGTGCCGAACTCGGTGAACCTGCTTCGCTGGGGCGCCGAGGCGGGCAAGGGCCGTTGCCTCATCGAGCAGTGGGACTTCTCGGACGTGCACCGGGCCTTCGCGCGCAGCACGGTCACCGAAGTCATGCCCGCGAGAGCGTGAATCCCACTGCGTCATCGGCCAGCAGGCGCGGCGCATTGGCCCCGCTCTGGGGCAGAAACCCATCGGCGCACTGCACACGGGGCACCGCCATCGCCCGCCGCGAAGTGCGTCTTTCCCGATGTGGCGGTCACGCAAGTGCTGCTTCTTCCTGCCCATCATCCAGCCCACACTGAGGCCTCTTGAACTTCCTTGAGGCTCGACCATGAAGACCTTCTTCGAACCCAACGGCTCGAACCGTCCGCGCTGGCTGCAGCGCAGCATCGCGCGCCTGCAACGAGCATGGAACTACCTGCAGCGCCTGGTGATGGTGGAACACTGCCAGCCTTCGGAGCTGGTGTTGATCCCGATCCGCATTGAGCAGCCTGAAACATTGCGCCAGTCGAAACGAAGCACCTGGCGCGATTGATCGAAAGGCTGGGCACCAGCTGTCGCCTGCTGGCAAAGGTTGCTCCAACGTCCCAGCTCATTTCCCGCCTCAACCACCCCTTCACGAAAGCCATTTGCAATGCGCTCCTATCCCCGCAACAGTCCCGAAGCTGCCGCGCGCATCGTCGCACTCGTCCTGATCGCCGACGGCCATGTCTGCCGCTCGGAGTTCGATGCGCTGAACCATCTCCATGCGCCGCGCGAACTGGGGCTGGAACCCGACGGCTTGCCCCGCATCGTCCAATCGCTGTGCGAGGATCTTTTGATGGGTGTCCACTCCGGGGGTTCGATGGTGGCTGGCGTGGACGACAGCGCCCTGGCTTCGCTGATGGCCGAGGTGGACGAGCCGGGGCTTCAGCGCAAGGTGCTGCGGCTGGCGGTCGCTGCCGCACGCGCCGACCGGCACCTGGCCGATGGGGAAGCTCTGGTCCTGGCGGCCGCTCGCGGCCATTGGGGCCTTGATGAAGAAACGGAAGCAGCAGGCGTGGTCGTCGCGGCCGCCCCGCAGGCGGCGTGAGCAAGAGCGCTCAGGAACGCGCTGCGGCGATGAGTTGCAGCACCAGCGGGTGATGTTGCCCGCGGCGTGAGCGGATGGCGTGGATTTCCTCCTTCAAGTCATCGCAACGCCCGAGCAAGCGCAACCCGCGCATCAAGCCCACGTCACTGGCGCCGAGGCGGCTGACCGGGAACACGCCCAGCCCGCGCGCGGCGAACACCGCCAGCAGCGCGCTGTCTTCGAATTCGCCGACGATGCGCGGCCGCAGTCCCTGGGCCTCGAACCAGCGATCGAGGGCGGGACGCAGTGCCGAGTGGCCGGTGGGCAGGAGCACCGGCAAGCGGTTCAGCGATCGTGGAAACTGCTCCACATCGGCCTTGTGCACATGGGCGGCGGGTCCGTACCACTCCACCATCGACTCGACCAGCCGTTCGCTCGTCAGGCGAAGGTTCGGGTTGCGCGGTGCCGGCTGTCCGGCCAGCACCAGGTCAAGGTGATGCAGCGCCAATTCGGCCAGCAGTTGCTCGAATTCGCCTTCGTGGCACACCAGCCGAAGTGATGGCGTGGCCAGCACGGGCTCCAGCAGC
>JANNKS010000300.1:0-3542 GCA_031396425.1 Rhizobacter sp.
CGTCGGTCAAGTGCAGTTCCGTTTGGCGCATGGCAACACCTCCGTGCATCGAGTGGCGATGACGAGAGTGTATTCATGTTCCGTTACTTACGTGTCAATGTACTAGTGTGCGTTCATCACGATGCCGGCGAACCTCAAGGGGCGCTTGGCCAGCGAGTCAATCAGCGCCTTCATCGCTGCCATTGGGGTCTTATCCTTGCGCCCGATCGCCAGCACGGCGCCACAAGTCGCAGCGATCACTCGGACATCGGCACCTTGCGAGGCGGCCGGTGTGTCGACCAGTACATGGTCAAACTTGCCCAGAAACTCTTGAATCAGCAGCCTGAAGTTTGCACCCTGCACCAACTCCAATGGGTTGGGCGGCACCGTACCGACCGGCAGCACAAACAGACTGGGCAGATCTGCCGCACGTGTGACTGCTGATTCTGTGCGCCCGGCGAGCAACCCGCTCAGGCCGAGCGAATTGTCGACGCCGAACACCTTGTGTTGGCGCGGCGAGCGCATGTCGGCATCGATCAGCAAGGTGCGGCTGCCTAGCTGACTCAATGCGACCGCCATGTTGGCGGCAAAGAAAGTCTTGCCGTCGCCCGGGTTCGGGCTGACGATGGCCAAAGCGCAACGCGGTTGTTCGGCACTCAACACGCCCATCAACAACTCGCTGCGCAGGTCACGAAACGACTCGGCCTGATCGCTGAAAGGATCTGCGGCAACCACCAGTTCGTTGCGGTCATGAAGGCTTGCATCGAGCGGATAAGGATAGTGAAACTGCTGCGAAAGCGCCCACAACACATCGTCATGGGTCACAAGACGAAGCGCGACCGCCGCCTCACCGAACCGCCCGCCGCGGGCCTGCTGGTGCGAAGCAATTTGCAGAACCTGGTCTTGGGTGAGCTTCTGCGCTCGCACCAGAACATCACCGATTGACTGATCGACATTGAATTTGGCATCACCTTGGTGCGCCACGGGCAGCACTGGTGCAACATCAGTATGCTCAGCAGACATCACGGGGCCCCTAGCCGCAAGGGTACGGCACTGGTGCTGTCGGCCAGCACCCGAACGCGCGCTGCGCCGCGGCCCCTGGCGGCACCCGAGGGCAGAACGCCGAGCAAGGGTTGCCCAAGCCGCTCGATCACATCATCCGCCGTGCGCAACCTGCGATCGGTGACTTCCCGCGCGTAAACGCTGCCCAGCGCAAGCAAGGCACCCAGCACCAGCGCGACGGCAGTATTGATCAAGATCTTCGGCGAGGACGCCTTGGGTGGCGGGCTGGCCATCTTGAGGGTGGACACATTGGTCTGCTTGAGCTGGCTTTCCAGATCACTTTGGTTGAGCCTCGCCAGTGCAGCGTCATACCCGCGCTGGGCGTTTTCCACATCGCGCTTGAGCACTGCGGCTTCGTCGCGCTGCCCCTTGAGCTGCAGCAGCTTTGCGCGCTGCACCTCAATGGCCGCCGCCACCTGGCCCACCCGCGAGCGGTTCACCTGATCGGCCACGCCCAGGCCACGCACGACGCGCTGACTCTCTGCCTTGATGCGGCTGCGCGTCTGGCTGATATTCGACTTGAGCTCGATGACCTGCGGATGCTGGTCATTCAGGCGCGACTCCAACTCGAGCAGGCGAGACTCCTGCTGGGCCAGTGTGGCGTTCAGTTCTGCCAGCAACGCGCTGCCGACCAGTTCAGGCAGGCTTTCGACCTCGCGCCCCGCCTCGCGCTGGCGGCTGCCTGACTCAGAGGCGAGCGCCTGCAGTGCCACCAGCTGCGAGGACAGTTCGGCGAGGCGGGCGCTTTCGACATCGAGCCGGTCTTCACTGACAACGATGCCCTTGCTTTGCTGGAATGTGGACAAGCGGCTCTGTGCCGCTTCCAGGGCCTCCCGCGCACCCTTCGCACGCTCGTCGAAGAACTGGTTGAACTGACGCGCCGGATCGACACGCAGCGACAAGGTCGTGTCGACATAGGCCTTGACGATGGCATTGGCCATCCCAGCGGCGAAATCACGGTTCGGTGCGGTGTACAGCACCGTCATCACGCTGCCTTCGCGGGACGGCTTGATTTCCAGATCCCTCAGCAACCGCGCGGCGAGCCAGACTGAAAAATCACCCACGCCCCCGGTGTCGGAAAGCCAGCGCTGCTTCAGCCCAGCGTCTTCTGCGACACGCATTTCAGCCAGCGCGCGCAGCATGACTCGCTCGCTCTGGATCACGCTGGCCTCGTTGGCCATGTGCGCGGCCAGCATCGGACCGGCAACGCTGGCACCGCCGATCGGGTCATTCGACTTGACGTCCACCAGCACCGACGCGGCTGCGGTGTATTGCGGCGGCAGGATACAGCTGACGGCCACCACTGTTCCGACAATCAGGGTCTGAACGAGGAGCGCAAGTTTCCATCGCGCCTTCAAAGCTGCAATGAATTGTAGGAATGACATACGCCCAAACTTCCTGAAGACTTCGGTGCGAACAAGCGCGCCGGCGCAGCCCCGTTACCCGGCGCCACCTTCCGCCATTCTCAGCAAATTCGGCGCCCGAGGCACTGACTCTAACGCCTGCACCCCCTACATCAATGGCGCCACGGCCCTGAAAAATGGCGGCCCGTTCGCCCAAGAAGCAGCGGCGGACACCGCACGGGCCGTCGCAGCAGCGCAGCAGGCGCGTCAGCGAACCACGAAAGGCTTTGGCACCGAACCCGGGCCAGCCTGAGGCCGCACGGCTCGAGCCGGCTTGCGCGCGGCATTGAATCCACCCTTCGGCGAACGATGCGGCTCCTGCCCGCCACCTCCGAGTGCAGCATTGGCAGGCCGGGCGCGATCCCTTGAATTGAACGGCTCACCCTTGCGAGGCACGAAGGCAGCGCCACGCGGTCGTGCCGTGCGATGCGCCGGACCTTCCGAGGGCCGACCGCCAGCACGGAAGGTCTTGACCTGCGGCTGTGGGTTCTTGGGCTCCAGGCCGCCGATGATGGTGACCGGAATCGGCTGCGTCGTGAACGTCTGGATGCGGCGAACCATGTCGGTGTCGTTGCGTTCGGCCAGCGTCACGGCCAGGCCATTGCGCCCGGCACGGCCGGTGCGGCCGATGCGGTGCACGTAGTCTTCCGCCTTCATCGGCATGCCGTAGTTGATGACGTGCGAGATGCCGGGCACGTCGATGCCACGCGCCGCCACGTCAGTGGCAACCAGCACGCGCAGGCGCCGCGAGCGCAGGCCCTGCAGCACGCGGTTGCGCCGCCCTTGCGGCATGCCGCCGTGCAATGACGCGACGGCGTGGCCCATGTCGGCCAGGCGGTCGGCAAGCCAGTCGGCGTCGCGCTGCGTGCTCGTGAACACCAGCGCCTGTTCGACTTCACGCTGGGTGAGCAGGTGGTCGAGCAGGGCATTCTTGTGGTTGTGGTTGTCAGCCCAGTGCAGGCGCTGTTCGATGTTCACATGCGCCGTGGTGTGCGACGCGACCGCAATGCGCTGCGGGTCGCGCAGCAGGTGCTTGGCCAGGTTGCCCACGTTGCCGGCGAAGGTGGCGCTGTACATCATGGTCTGGCGCTGCGCCGG